>CAYTSJ010000031.1:0-11031 GCA_964440385.1 uncultured Pusillimonas sp.
CGATGCCGGCACTTGGCTGGCTGCTAGACAGTGGTGGTTAAAAGCGCCCGTTCCCCCTGGGAAGTCGGGCGCTTCGTCACGTCTGCAGCTAACGCGTGTTGTGTCTGCAAAAAAACATGGTTCTACGGTGGTTGCCCAATTGTCGATCATCCCTGATCGCGATCGTGCGGATGCTTTTAAAGGCTATTCCATCTGGGCACCAAGGGCCAGCTTTCCCAAAGCCGACCCCGACGAGTTCTACTGGGTTGACCTGGTGGGCTGTCGTGTTGTGGGTGTTGATGAATCAGGTGGTCCGGCGCTCATCGGTCAAGTTGCGGAAGTTTCTGACAATGGCGCTCATGCCTTGCTGCATGTTACCCGTATGGAAGATGACGGGCAGGGTGGTTTGAACCCCCTGCTTAACGAAAAGGGTCGCACGCAAGAAGTGCTGGTGCCTTTTGTTGAGGCCCACGTACACACAGTAGATTTGCCCAACAAGCGCCTCGAAAGCAACTGGCCCGTCGATCTCTGATCTTCCCGCATTAATTCATGCGTTTCGACGTCATTTCTCTTTTCCCCGATATGTTCTCTGTCGTTCGTGATTTGGGCGTAACGGGGCGTGCGCATCGTCAGCAACGATGGTCGCTGGGGTTGTGGAACCCGCGCGACTTCACGCACGATGCGCACCGTACAGTAGATGACCGTCCCTACGGGGGCGGGCCAGGCATGGTGATGCTGGCTGATCCGCTAGAACAGGCAGTGGGTGCGGCACGTCAGGCTCGCGGCGAGTCAGAAGGGCGTGTCATCCTCATGAGCCCAACCGGACGACGTTTTGATCAGGCGGTTGCCGAGGAGTTGGCGGCGGGGCCTGGTGCAATTCTGGTATGCGGCCGCTACGAGGGTGTCGATCAACGTTTTATCAATCGTTGCGTGACTGATGAAATCTCTTTAGGCGACTTTGTCTTGTCGGGTGGAGAGATCGCGGCATTGGCGATCATGGACGCAGTGATCCGGTTGCTGCCGGGGGTATTGAATACCGCCGATTCTGCGCTGCAAGATTCATTCAACGATACGTTAAGCGGGTTACTGGATAGCCCGCATTACACCCGGCCTGAAGTGTATGAAGGCGAGGCCGTGCCTCCTGCGTTGTTGTCGGGGCATCATGCCCAGATTGCTGTCTGGCGAAGGCAGCAGTCGTTAAGGCTGACTTTGCAACGCAGGCCGGAACTGATTGAACGTGCCCGGGCTGCCGGGGCGTTGACGAAGGCGGATGAGGCGTTTTTGAAGACGCTGGTCTAGTCGGATTGATGCATTTTTGTTGCCGGTGTCTTGAAAGCAAGTAATCTTTGCGTGTTTTTAAGCGCTTGGAACGACTGTTGATTTCCAATATCCGATCCGGTTGTGGTGCGGTGCTTTTGCATGCGCAGCGCCGTCGTGGCTGGGGTGAGTCCTGCGGGACAGAGCCCGGCCCTTTCAGGGCTTCCCGCCGTAGCGCCCCTGGACGAGGCGGGCGCTGAACTCGCCAGCTCGACCCGGTGGGTCGAAAGCGCTGGCTCAAACACCGCGCCCTTGCCTCCTCGCGCCGGGGCGCTACAGCGGCGTGCTCAAACCCTCGTCCCCACCCCAGCCACGACGACGCTGGAGAGGTAATTGCGTACCGATGCAAAACATAACTTGACGGTAGTGGTGGGGCTTGGGCTCAGAGGGTTTTGCGAACGCCGATGCGAAGGCGGCAGTCGGGGGAGAAGGGCGCGGTGTCTGAGCTATCTGGCCTGTAGGCCAGATAGCGAGTTTAGCGCCCGCCCCGAATGACGTCTTCGCAGCGGGAAGCCCCGTAGGGGCCGGGAGCGGACCCGACGAGCCCAAGCCCCACCACTGCCGTCACGCATTGCCAAGAATGCAACAAAGCCCATAAAAGTCTCATCAGAGCCTCAAGATCACTTCAACTTATTGAACTGCTCCTGCACCTTGGCCAGCGTTTCCGAAAACTGCGCGACACGCGCCTTTTCCTGCTCAACGACCGCCGGAGGTGCTTTTGAAACAAATCGCTCGTTAGTCAGCTTGCCATTGGCTTTTTCAATCTCGCCAATCAGGCGCTCAATTTCTTTGCCCAAACGTGCGCGTTCAGCCACCACATCGATTTCCACTTTCAGCATCAATTCAGTGGTATCGACAATCTGAACTGGCGCACCTACATCAGGTAACTGATCAACAATCTCGACCGTGCTCAATTTGGCCATGGCAGCCAGGTATGCACCATTACGCCCCAGCGTTGCGGCATCACCGCGGGCGATCAATGGTACCCGTTGTGCTGGTGACAAATTCATCTCGCCGCGAAGGGCACGAACGGCTTCGACCTGGGCTTTCAGTTCGGCCACCTGAGACTCGGCGGTTTCATTGATCAGTGCAGCATCGGCAACCGGGTAGGGCTGTATGCTGATGCTAGTGCGGGCATCGGCATGGCGGGTGCCTGCGACAACGGATACCTTTTGCCAGAGTTCTTCGGTGATGAACGGGATGATCGGGTGAGCCAGGCGCAGGACGGTTTCCAGGATGCGAATCAGTGTGCGGCGGGTGCCTAACTGCTGTGCAGGCGTGCCGTTTTGTAACTGGACCTTGGTCAGTTCAAGATACCAGTCGCAGTATTCGTCCCAGATGAAGTGGTACAGGCCGTTGGCAATGAAGTCAAAACGGTAGTCGTCAAACCCACGCTCAATGTCGCTTTCCAGTTGTTGCAAACGGCTGATGATCCACTGGTCAACAAATGATAATTCGTCGTTGCCGGAACCGCTCAGATCGTGTCCTTCAGTATTCATCAGCACAAAGCGCGTTGCATTCCACAGCTTGTTGCAGAAATTGCGGTAACCCTCGCAGCGCTTCAGGTCAAAGTTGATGTTGCGACCTAGCGTGGCATAGGCGGCCATGGTGAAGCGCAGGGCGTCGGTACCATAAGCCGGGAAGCCATCGGGGTAGTCTTTGCGTGTTTTCTTTTCGATACTGGCCGCTGTGCGCGGGTTCATCAGGCCGCTGGTGCGTTTGCTGACCAATGACTCAATGTCGATACCATCGATCAGGTCGACCGGGTCAATGGTATTGCCCTTGGATTTGCTCATTTTCTTGCCTTCCATGTCGCACACAAGACCATGAACATAAACGGTCTTGAAGGGGACTTGGCCGGTCATGTGCATGCTCATCATGACCATGCGTGCGACCCAGAAGAAAATGATGTCAAAGCCGGTCACCAGTACGCTGGAGGGCAGATAGCGGGCAAGATCAGGTGTTTGCTCCGGCCAGCCCAGGTCTGTAAAGGGTACCAGTGCCGACGAGAACCAGGTATCCAATACATCGTTATCGCGATGCAATGGGCTGGTAACGCCAGCGGCGCGCGCTTTTTCAAGCGCTTCGGTTTCGTTGCGCGCCACGAAAATCTGGCCGTCTTCGCTGTACCAGGCAGGAATCTGATGACCCCACCAGAGTTGGCGGGAAATACACCAGTCCTGGATTTTTTCGAGCCACTGGTTGTAGGTGGTTGTCCAGTTTTCAGGGCAGAATTTCACACGCCCGTCGGCAACCACTTCGAGCGCAACTTCGGTAATGCTCTTGCCGGGGTGGATGGTACCTGCGGGGGCAGGTTTGCTCATGGCCACAAACCATTGGTCGGTCAGCATGGGTTCAATGACGGTTTGTGTGCGGTCTCCACGCGGAACCATGAGTTTGTGCGGTTTGACCTGACGTAACAAGCCTTGGGCGTCAAGGTCGGCCACAATTTGTTTGCGAGCCTCGAACCGGTCAAGTCCCTGGTAGGCGGTTGGCGCGTTTTCGTTGATTTTCGCGTCCAGCGTCAAAATGCTGATCTGCGGCAGGCTGTGGCGCTGCCCGACGGCGTAGTCGTTGAAGTCATGGGCCGGGGTGACTTTTACAACACCGGTGCCGAATTCGCGGTCTACGTAATCGTCGGCAATGACCGGAATCTGGCGGTTGCACAAGGGCAGTTGTACAAATTTACCGATCAGGTGAGCGTAGCGTTCGTCTTCCGGGTGCACCATGACGGCGACGTCGCCCAGCATGGTTTCGGGGCGGGTGGTGGCGACCACCAAGTGGGTGACGCCATTGGCAGGTTCGGCCAGCGGGTAGGCAATTTCCCACATCGAGCCGTCTTCTTCCTCGCTGACGACTTCAAGGTCTGATACCGCAGTACCCAGGACCGGATCCCAGTTCACCAGACGTTTGCCACGATAAATCAGGCCTTGCTCGTAGAGCCGTACGAACACCTCGACCACACCACGCGACAGGTTGTCGTCCATGGTGAAGTATTCGCGGGCCCAGTCGGCGGACGAGCCCAACCGGCGGAATTGCTCGGTGATGGCGTTGCCCGATTTGTGCTTCCAGGCCCACACTGTTTCAAGGAATTTCTCGCGACCCAGGTCGTGACGGCTGATGTTCTGGGCATCGAGTTGGCGTTCGACCACGATTTGCGTCGCTATACCTGCGTGGTCGGTGCCCGGAATGAAAACAGTGTCATCACCCTTCATGCGGTGGTAGCGCACAAGCCCGTCCATGACGGTTTGGTTGAAGGCATGGCCCATATGCAATGTGCCGGTGACGTTAGGTGGCGGGAACTGGACCACAAAGGGTGCGCCCGGGTGACCTTCAGCCGGCGTAACATGCTGGCCCCCTTTGAAATAACCCTGGTTTTCCCATTCGGCGTACCAGCGCGCTTCGAGCGCTTCAGGTTCAAAACTTTTGGGAAGCGCGTTGGCGTCGGGGGTTGCTGCGTTGGATGTCATATGATTTTTACGTAGGTCAACAAAGTGGATGCCAGAAGAAAAACGGCACACTGACAGATCAAGGAAACCTGACATTTTAAGATGCAGATTGCACAAACAGGCATGTTAAAATGAGCGGTTAACAAAAACTTTGGCAAAGTTCTTGTTTTTACTAAGAAAAACTTTCCTTACAACTTGGATATTTTATGGCAATCGAACGCACCCTCTCTATTATCAAACCCGATGCAGTCGCCAAGAACGTCATCGGCCAGATCGTCGCCCGCTTTGAACAAGCCGGCCTGAAAGTCGTTGCTGCCCAGCTCAAACAGCTGTCGCGCGCCGAAGCCGAGCGTTTCTACGCTGTTCACGCAGCACGCCCTTTCTTCAAAGATCTGGTTGATTTCATGGTGTCCGGCCCCGTTTTCGTCCAGGTTCTCGAAGGCGAAAGCGCCATCCAGAAAAATCGCGACCTGATGGGCGCAACTGACCCCAAGAAAGCTGAACCCGGCACCATTCGCGCCGACTTCGCTGACAGCATCGACGCTAACGCTGTCCACGGTTCCGACGCTCCTGAAACGGCTGCCGTTGAAATTGCTTTCTTCTTCCCTGAAAGCAACATCCACAGCCGTTAATTAGCAGGTGGGTCCTTTGCGGGGCCCAATCTCATGACCGAATCTATCGAAAAAATCAATGTACTGGGCTTGACGGCCCCTGAGCTCACTGACCTTGTCGGGCAGTGGGGGGGTAAACCTTTTCGCGCGCGTCAGCTGATGCGATGGGTGCATCAGCGTAGTGCAGGTTCCTTCGATGTCATGACCGATCTGGCGCGCGATTTTCGCCGCCAGCTCGAGCAGCATTGCTGCATTGTGTCTCCTCCGGTGCAAACCGAACAGTTTTCTTCCGACGGCACCCGCAAATGGTTGTTTGATGTTGGTAACAACAATGCTGTCGAAGCCGTATTCATACCTGAAGACGATCGCGGCACCTTGTGTATTTCCAGCCAGGCTGGCTGTACGGTAGCGTGTCCGTTCTGTTCAACGGGTTACCAGGGCTTTAACCGCAATTTGTCGGCCGCAGAAATTGTGGGCCAGCTGTGGCATGCCAAGCGCGTGCTCGAAGCCAACCTCGATAGCGCCCGAATTGCCGGTGGCAGTCCTTCGGCCACGCCCGATCGCGTCATCACCAATGTGGTGTTCATGGGTATGGGCGAGCCGCTGCTCAACTACGATAATGTTCTGGCGGCGCTGCGCATCTTGCTCGACGATAACGCCTATGGGTTGTCGCGTCGCCGCGTTACCGTTAGTACCTCGGGTGTCGTACCGTTCATCGATCGTCTCGCCCAAGACTGCCCTGTGGCACTGGCCGTGTCGCTGCATGCGCCTAACGACGCGTTGCGCGATCGTCTGGTTCCCCTGAATCGCAAATATCCGCTTCACGAACTGCTGGCGGCCTGCAATCGGTACTTGCAGCATGCGCCTCGCGATTTCATCACTTTTGAATACATCATGCTTGACGGCGTGAATGATACCGATCAGCACGCCCGCGAACTCATTGACATTGCTCGTCAGGTGCGTTGCAAGTACAACCTTATTCCTTTTAACCCGTTTCCGCAGTCCGGGTTAAAGCGTTCGCCGGCGGCCCGGGTCCGTCTTTTTGCACAAATTCTCACTGACGCTGGTATCGTAACGACCGTGCGCAAAACCCGTGGTGACGATATTGCAGCGGCGTGTGGCCAGCTTGCTGGTGAAGTCAAAGACCGGACCCGTATCGAAGAGCGCTTGCCTCATCGTGCCACAATACCGATCAAACAGGAGCATGTATGACACAGCCTGTGCTTAAGCAGCAAGCCCCCGAGGCCTCAGTTGTTAACCTGCACAATGGTATTGGTTCTACTCTCAAGGCCTTACGACACGCCCGTCGGGTTACATTGGCTGACGCCTCTGCGCGTACCAAGTATTCCAGTCGTCAATTACAGGCGCTTGAAAACGAACAGTGGGCCGATTTGCCCGTTGGTGTTCCATTGCGAGGTTTTGTTAAAAATTACGCGCGTTTCCTTGAGGCTGACGTCGACGCCATTATGGCCCTGCTGGCTAAACAGGCCGTCGCTAACGAATCGCCCAAGCTGGGCTTGACACCTGCCCAGGAAGGGCCAGCGTTCACGCCCTCAGATCTTTCAATGCAGGCCGAGTCGGGTGGCTTTTCATGGGGCTGGTTTATCCTGATTTTCCTGGTCATTGTGGCCGCGGCGTTTTATGCCGTTGATCGTGGCTGGGTTCCCGAATCCTGGCTTGTTTTTGATTGGTTTCGCTCATCGGACAAAATTTAATTCTCTGTGCTGCATCAAACGCAACTATGACGCATAACATCACCCAGCCCGCTGAAAGCAGTGGGCCTTTGTCCGTTGGTCCTGCTTCCCGTCGTCAAACTCGTCAGGTTTTGGTTTCCTGGGGCGATCATGTTGTCAAGGTCGGTGGCGGCGCGCCTGTCGTGGTGCAGTCCATGACTAACACCGATACGGCCGACCCTATTGCCACTGCCATCCAGGTCAAGGAGTTGGCCATGGCAGGCTCAGAGGTCGTTCGTATTACGGTCAACACCCCAGAAGCTGCAGCTCAAGTACCCGCCATTCGGGAACAGCTTGATCGTATGGGGTTGTCTGTGCCTTTGGTCGGCGATTTCCACTATAACGGTCACAAATTGCTCACGCAATATCCTGATTGTGCTCAGGCCCTGTCTAAATATCGTATCAACCCTGGCAATATGGGCGCGGGTAACAAGCGTGAAGATAATTTTGCCCAGATGATTGAAGTCGCCTGTCGTCATCAGAAACCGGTGCGCATTGGCGTAAACTGGGGCAGTCTTGATAGCCAGCTGATGGCCCGCATGATGGATGAAAACAGTCGTCGTGCCCAGCCTTGGCCGGCTCAGGCGGTAATGCGTGAGGCATTGGTGGTGTCCGCCATTACCAACGCGCAGCGTGCCGAGTCTCTGGGTTTGTCGGGTAATGCTATTGTGCTTTCATGTAAAGTCAGCCATGTTCAAGACCTCATTACGGTTTATCAAGACCTTGCTTCCCGTTGTGATTACCCCTTGCACTTAGGGCTCACCGAAGCCGGCATGGGCAGCAAGGGTATTGTGGCGTCAACAGCAGCGCTTGCCGTTCTTTTACAGCAAGGCATCGGTGATACGATTCGCATTTCGCTCACGCCCGAGCCTGGCGGAGACCGAACCCGAGAAGTCGTGGTGGCTCAGGAAATTTTGCAAACCATGGGGTTGCGTGCATTTACACCCATGGTGGTAGCATGCCCGGGTTGCGGTCGCACCAGCAGTACGGTATTCCAGGAGTTGGCTGACAGTATCCAGCAGTACTTGCGTCAGCAAATGCCTGTCTGGAAAACACGTTATCCGGGTGTCGAGTCCATGAATGTGGCCGTCATGGGGTGTGTGGTGAACGGCCCCGGTGAAAGCCAGCACGCCGACATCGGCATCAGCTTGCCAGGCACCGGTGAAGTGCCTTCAGCGCCTGTCTATATCGACGGGCGCCGTACTGTAACCCTGAAGGGTGATACCATCGCCACCGAATTCCAGGCTATTGTCGAACGTTACGTTCACGAGAAATACGGCGTTTCAGGCCTTCAGGGCTGATTCGTTTCGTCTTCAAAGAGTATTTATGTCGCAGTCGTTCAAGAAGGTCAGTGCTATTACTGGCATGAAAGATGTGTTGCCCGATGCCAGTGCGCAATGGGAACAGTTAGAAGAAATCGTTCGTCAGTGGCTTGCAGCCTATGGCTATCGCAACATGCGTGCGCCAGTGCTAGAGCATACGCGTCTGTTCACCCGGGGAATCGGAGAAGTCACCGATATCGTCGAGAAAGAAATGTATTCGTTCACCGATGCCCTGAACGACGAGCACTTGACGCTTCGTCCGGAATTTACTGCGGGCCTTGTCCGGGCAGCCATCGAACACAATTTACTGTATGACCGTCCGCAACGGGTTTATGCAATGGGCCCGGTGTTTCGTCACGAAAAACCGCAGCGAGGTCGTTATCGCCAGTTTCATCAAATTGACGTTGAGGCCTTGGGTTTCGCCGGTCCTGACATTGATGCCGAACTCATCATCATGCTGTCCCGTCTCTGGAAAACATTGGGTCTGCAGAATGTCCGTCTTGAGTTGAACTCGCTGGGGCAGCCTGCCGAGCGTGCGGCGCATCGCGAGGCGTTGATCAGGCACCTTGAGGCAAACCTCGATGTACTTGATGAAGAAGCGCGTCGTCGAATGCATAAAAACCCCTTGCGTGTACTCGATACCAAAAATCCGGCCATGCAAGATATGGCCAACGCCGCGCCCAGTCTGTTTCATTTCCTGGGAACCGAGTCGCGTGCTCATTTTGATGGCGTTTGTCAGCGCCTGACCGACGCGGGTATTGCATATACGCTGAACCCGCGCCTGGTTCGAGGGCTTGATTACTACAACTCAACCGTATTCGAATGGATTACAGACCAGTTGGGTGCGCAAGGGACAGTGTGCGGCGGTGGTCGCTACGATGGCCTGATTGAATTGTTGGGGGGTAAAGCAGCGCCAGCCGTTGGCTTTGCGATTGGTATGGAGCGTTTGCTTGACCTTTGGAGCCAATGTCAGCCATTTGCGCCAGTACCAGAATGTCAGGTTTACATGATCCATCAGTCTGATGCGGCCCAGCGTGAATGCGCGCGTCTGGCTGAAGGGTTGCGTGATGCCGGCTTCCGGGTCATCGTTCACGCGGGCTCGTCCGGTTTCAAGTCGCAGTTCAAACGCGCCGATGCCAGTGGCGCTCTTGCTGCAGTCATTATTGGTGAAGATGAGTTGCGCGATGGTGTAGTCAGCATAAAATGGCTGCGCGCTGGCTTGGTCAACACCGATCAGCAGCAGGAAACGGTTCCTGCCGATGCGTTGACTGGCGTATTGAAACAAAGGATATAAAGAAATATGGCTTACGATCTCGAAGAACAAGAAAAACTGGATGCCATACGGCAGTGGTGGGAGCGCTACGGAGCGCTGGTGGTCACTGTCGTTGCCGTTGTTGCCTTGTCGTTTGCCGGTTGGCGTGGGTGGCAATGGCACCAGGGTAACCAGGCCAATCAGGCGATGGGTTATTTCGAGGCACTGGAAACTGCAGCAACACAGTCTGGCGAAAACTCGCTCGAACGCATTGTGGCGGCCAGCAAGACGCTGCGCGAAGAGTACGCCTCATCAGGATACGCGTCACGCGGCGCATTGGTTGCAGCCCAGGTTCTGGCGCGCGAGAAAAATTACGACGGTGCGCGTACACAATTGCAGTGGGTCATCGAGAAAAGCAAAGACGCTTCATTGGTCCCCTTGGCTCGCCTGCGTTTGGCCGGCGTTTTGCTTGATCAGGGTTCGCATGACGAGGCTCTGAAGCAGTTGGTCAACCCCCCCTCAGGCTTTGAGTCCTTGTTTGCCGACCGTCGCGGAGACATCCTCGCGGCGCAGGGAAAGAAAACTGAGGCCCGCGCTGAGTGGGAACAGGCCATCAAGTCTCTGGGTGCCGATCCCGTCGCCCAGATCATCCAAATTAAAATTGACGCCCTCGGAGTCTAATCCATGAGCATTTGTTTGTCCCGTCGTCTGAAGGTCGTTGTGGTTGCACTTGGCGTTTCCATGCTGGCCGGCTGCTCTTGGTTGTCACCCAAGGATCCTCGCTTTGAACCTGCGCCGTTAACCGAATATTCGGCAGCCGTTTCTGCCGGCGTGTTGTGGTCCGTCAATGTGGGTAGCGGGCGTGGTCCGGGTTTTGTGCCTGCGGTAGTTGGCGATGCCGTATACGCAGCAACCCCCAACGGTTACGTGGTTAAGGCCAGCCTTTCAAATGGTGGCTTGGTTTGGCGTGTTGATGCCGGTGTTGATCTTTCTGCGGGTGCTGGCTCAGACGGCACAACAACAGCCGTTGCCGGCCCTGATGGTACCGTTGTGGCTTTTGATGAGCAGGGTACAGAGAAATGGCGTGCCCAGGCCTCCAGCGAAGTTTTCGTACCGCCAGTCGTCGGGGCGGGTGTTGTCGTGGTGCGCAGCAGCGATTACCGTATCCAGGCCTTTGATGCCGCCACCGGAGATCGTCTCTGGTCGGTCCAGAGGCCCGGTCCTGCGCTGGCGCTCAAAACAACCATGCAAATGCTGATTGTCGACGGTGTCGTCATCTCCGGCTTACCGAATGGTCGCTTGATTGTCATTGATGCACAAAACGGTGCTGTTCAACCGGAGGCGCTTGCTGGACGGGGGAACGTCCGA
>CAYTSJ010000032.1:0-10857 GCA_964440385.1 uncultured Pusillimonas sp.
CCTTGCGACGTTACAGTGGCAATACGCTGCTGCCAGACTTCACGCACAGTGTCAGGGTAGGCGGAAGTGGAGTTCGCCACCACGAGTTTGCTGATCAGTTCCGGGTAGCGAATGGCCAGTTCTTGCCCCACCATACCGCCCATTGACAGACCAATCCAGATAACCGGACCACAATCGAGTTCTTTGATGAGTCGTGCGGCATCGTCAGACAAGTCTTGCATGGTGTACAGGCTGGCGGGCGCATCGGAAGAGCCATGACCCCGATGGTCGTAACAAACCACATTGAATTCGGCCGCCAGCACGTTGGCCAGACGGTCCCACATGGTCAGGTCGCACCCGAGTGCATGACTGAGTACGATCGTTTGTCGCGCAGCGCCGTTACGTGCGGGACGCAACGTGTAATGCAGGGCAGGTTTGCTTTGGGTCACCCGTTCGCGACCAATGCCGGGATGGTAGCTGTCACCCGGGTAAGCCGGCTCAAGCGGGTATCCGATGTCAGCACCGATTTCCTTGAGGATGGCCTGGGCATGAGTGAAGCCGGTGTTGGCTGCAGGAACACCGGCATAAATGGCCGACTGGATCAGGATTTCTTTCAATTCGTCCGGTGTCAGGCGCGTTTCAGGGGCGCCACCCGTGAGTGCAGCACGCACGTGCAGTTCGAACTCTTCCCAACGACCTAAAGCGACTGTGATGGCCAGAACAATGGCACGGCGTGTTTTTTTGTCGAGCCCGGGGCGACCCCAGACCTCGTTCCATGCGAAACGTGAAATCAGTTCCTGGAAGTCGGCGTTGAAATTTGTGGCCCGGTCGATAGAGCGATCAACCCAGGCATCGCCGAGAATTTCTCGGCGGTTTTTCAGTCCACGCTCAAAGTCGTGATTGGTTGTGTCAAAAGTCATTTTGGTTTCCGTCGGATGAATGGGATTGGAGTATGGTGAATGATCAGGGCAGCATGGATTGAAGCTGCGTAATCAGTTTTTCGGCGATTTTCTGGCCGTGGCAAGTCGCGTTGACAGGGTCAAACAGCGCGTCGAGCAGCTCAAGGTCAAGTTGCTTCATCAAGGTGGGGTCGGCCTTCACCGCATCGCGAACCTTATCAGCCAGGTGTCTCTTTTCTTGCACAGCTTGTGCCGTGAGGGTTTCCATGAGGTGATGCGCTGCAGGTCGGCCAATAGCGCCGGCAAGATAAATTGAAACGGCTTCGGCAAAAATAAGCCCTTGCAGATTATCGATATTTTGACGCATGCGGTCGGTGTCGATGACTAGTCCGGTCATAGCTTCAAGCAGGGCAGTAACCGCGCCATGAGCTCCCATGAACAGCCCTGGCCATTCGGCCAGTTCGGCTTGCCAGTTACCGAGTCCACGCTCGTGTTCCTGGCTCATGTTGGCCAGAAGACTGGCCGCCTTTTGCGGGGCGCGCCCGGCGGCAGCCAGCGCAATCATTGATGAAACCGGGTTGCGTTTGTGAGGCATGGCGGTTGAACCGCCACGCCCTTGGCCTGCGGGTTCGGCCAGTTCGGCAATTTCTCCTTGCGCCATCAGGCTAAGGTCGGTTGCAATTTTTCCAAGGTTGCCCGTCAACATAGCGACTTCAAGACCCAGCCGAACCCAGGTGTCTCTTTGAGTGTGCCAGTTGCCTTCTTCATACCTCAGCCCCAGTTCGTTAGCCACGCGTTGCGCCACTGCCGGGCCCTGCTCGCCCATGACGGCCAGGGTACCCACGGCACCGGCCAGTTGAACTTGAAACGCCTGCTGCGCAATGTGATTCAGTTGCTGATGACTGCGTACCAATGGTGCTGCCCAGTTGGCCAGTTTGAAACCCAGACTGGTGACCTGTGCGGGTTGCATCAAGGTGCGTGCCAGAACGGGGGTGGTTAAATGGGCCTGAGCCAGTGTCAACAACTGTTGGCAAAGTGCTTGCAGCGGGTTAAGAATCAGTGCAAGCGCCTCTCGTGTGACCAGAACCATGCCGGTATCGATCACATCCTGACTGGTGCTGCCCCAATGCACTTTGGTGGCTGCCTCTGCGTCTTGCTCAGCCACAATTTTTGTCAGGGCTTTAACCAGCGGTATGGCCAGGCTTCCGGCGCGACGAGCGGCAACCACAAGGGCGTCGATGTCGAAAAGATCGGCTTTGCAATGCCGGGCGATCACTTCTGCAGCCTGGGCAGAAATCAGCCCTTCGGCCGCTTGTGCGCGGGCCAGCGCTGCTTCGAAATCCAGCATGGCCTGAATCACTGGCTTGTCGTCAAACGTGCGAATGATCTCGGTGGTGGTCAGAAAACTATCGAAAATAGGTACGCTCACGGCAACTCCAAAAAGAAAGGGCCTTCCCGGAGGATGGCCCTTGATTGTAACGTCGGGGCGGGATCAGCTTTGCAGGCGAGGCTCGTCTGAACCGACACGGGCAGGTCGACCGTGCTTGCCCACGCCCGTATTAAGCACGCCAATGGCCACTTCGAGGTTTTCAGCTTCGGCAGAAAGGGTGCGCACGGTTTGACCCAGGTCTTGAACCATGGCGGCGTTTTGAGTTGTGACGGTTTCCATGAGGGACACCGCCTGATTGATTTCTGTCAGGCCGGTGGTCTGTTCTTCGGAAGCCGTGGAAATTTCCGCCATGACATCGGTCACGCGACGCACGGAATCGACGATATCCCGCATGGTTTCGCCGGCACGACCCACTTGATCGGAGCCTGCGGCGATACGAGAATTGGATTCATCGATCAGGTTTTTGACCTCTTTGGCGGCCTGAGAGGCTTTCAAGGCGAGGTTGCGAACTTCACCCGCGACAACCGCGAAACTTTTCCCGGCCTCGCCGGCGCGAGCGGATTCAACGGCGGCATTGAGGGCCAGAATGTTGGTTTGGAAGGCAATGCCTTCAATGAGCGTCACAATATCGGCAATTTTTCCGGAACTTTCTTTAATGCCGATCATGGTCTGCACCACGTCTTGCACCACATTGCCACCACGCTCGGCAATGCGCATGCTGTCTTCAGCAAGACGGTTGGCCAGGTGTGCGTTGTCAGTATTTTGTTTGACAGTAACCGTCAGTTCTTCCATGGCCGCTGCCGTTTCCTGCAATGACGCGGCATTGTCGTCGGTGCGTGCCGAAAGTTGGGTATTGTTGGCATACAACACTTGTGCAGTGTGGTTCGTGGCATGAACACCGACTTCAACGTCGTTGGCAATAGATATCAGGCTTTTACGCATGATATCGAGGTAAAAGTTAAGGTTGTTGACCTCGGCACTTTCACCTTGCTCGAGTTCGAGCGTCAGGTTACCGGCGGAAATCTGGCGCGCAACCCTGGCAGCGTCGTCAAGTGAAGTAATGATGCGTTGCGCCACAATCCAGCCATAACCCAACATGCCTGCAGTGAGAAAGCCAATGGCAGGCCATGCCCATGCCGCGTGGGCTGAGGGAACGCCACCCGTGGCGGCAAAATAAGCGGCCAGGCCGATACCGGCAACCCCGAAAGTCGACATGCGTAGCAAACTGGCCCGCAAGGTTTTCTGGAATGGCAGGGCGGCGTAATCGAACAGTTTGCGCCAGCCCGCCCGTACCACCTGGCCTCCCTTGACGGTGTAGCCGCGGACACGACCTGCATTCAGTTCGGTGTAGAAGGCCTGAGCCGCTTCAATCTGTTCGCGCGAAGGTTTGACCCGAACCGAGGCCAGACACGTGACCTTGCCATCTTCAACGACCGGGTAGGCATTGGCCAGCACCCAATAGAAGCCACCGTCTTTAGTGCGGTTCTTGACCACGCCCAGCCACGGTTTTCCGGCGTTAATGGTATCCCAGAGATCCTGGAATGCCTCGGGTGGCATGTCGGGGTGACGAATAAGATTGTGAGGTTTCCCCAGCAGTTCTTCGCGTGAATACCCGCTAACTTCAATAAAAGCAGGATTGCAATAGATGATCTTGCCCTTCAAGTCGGTTTTGGAGATCAGGTACTGGTCTTCACGTACGACGGTTTCGACGTTGGTTACGGGCAGATTCTTGCGCATGGAGGTTCAACAGTGTCAGGAAATGAGAGGTGTAACTAATGTGTTGTTATACCTGAGCCAGGACAGTGGCGCAATTGAGGTTAATCGCAAGAACTGTTGCTCAAGCGCCATTTATCTTGAATTCAGCACGTTGACCTGGTGACTGCAACCGGGGCCCATGCACTGCAAGTTCGTCATATGATTCAGGTCGAATTCATGTCATGCCAACCAATATGGGTGTTGAGTTGGCCTGATTGGCATGACAATTAGTGCTATTTATTTGGCCTGAACAAACTGGTTGGTGAAGAGGTCGTTAAGGTCAATACGATTTTTGATGATGCCTTCTTTCAGGTAAAAATCCTGAAGTGCCGAGACACGTTTCGGGTCGAATCGACCGGTATTTTCTTGACCTGAATACACATTATTCGAATAGTAGGTCAGTACCTGCTCGACGAATTTCTCTTTGCCTTTATAGGTTGGCATGAAAGAAACGTATTCGGTTGCTGCTTTTGCAGGGTTGTCGCGCACTTCAGCAAACGCTTTTAAAGTGGCTTTAAGAAATCGTTGAATCAGCTCCGGGTTTTCGGCGATCATTTTGTCGGAGGCCAGGATGGCTTGAGCCATACCGGGAAAGTATTTTCCGGTGGATTCATAGGTTATTGGAACGCCGCCCTCTTCAGCCATGAACCCGTTTTCAGGCGCACCAATCATGCCAACGGCTTTACCTGAGGCGACCAGTTGCCATATGCCTACCGGGCCGGCGGCTTGAACATCAGCGTCATCTTTCTTCAGGTTTGCTTGGGCCAGAACCGCCAGCGTTGCATAGAAAGAAGTGTCTTGGTAGGACATGACTGTGAAGCTTTTGCCTTTGAGGTCTGCAGGCGTTTTGATGTTGGCATCAGCGCGCATCATGATCTGGTGTAAGGCCTGGCCGCCAAGCAACGCAACGCCTTTGACGGGAATGCCGTTCTGACGCAGGATCATGGGCGTATCACCCAGGGCGCCGCCCAACGGGGCATTACCTGCGCCCAGTTGTTTACCGACGTCGGCACCGCCTTTGGCCGTTACAAATTTGACGGCCAAACCTTCATCAGCGTAGTAATTCTTGTTTTGGGCCAGCATGAAGGGGGCGAACGCAATCAATCCTGCAGGCGCCGGGAGCAGATAGGTGACTTCTGTCAATGGTTTGGCGGCGTAGACCGGCCCCGAGCTTGTAAATGCTGCCAATGCAATGCAAGCGGCAGATGCGCTACGGCGCCAGGTTGAGAGGGGTTTGAACATGGGCTGTCTCCTTTGATCGACTGTTTTTGTCAGTCTGGTGTTATAGAACATGATTCATTTTTGCAAGGTATCGGTCGATACCTTCACGGTGCGATCAGGCGGGTTGGCGCAGTGAAGCCAATCGGGAATAAAACTGGTCGACGTGTTGTTGGGCGCCCGATTGCATCACCTGGTTTCGTTTCAGGCAGGTTTCGGGATCTTCTTGCGCACCGGCTTCACCGACCCGTCGTGAAGCCTCTTGTACAAACTGGCACACCGGCAAGCGCCTCTGGCCAAAAAGGTTCAGTACACCTGATTGATGACCGTGCTCTTGGAAAAGATCGCCCAATACCACGGCGTCTTCAATGGCCATGGCCCCACCCTGACCCATAAACGGTGTTGATGCATGAGCAGCATCCCCCATCAGCAAGACCCTGCCTTTGTGCCATGGGAGGGGGGCAACAATTTCTTCAACCAGGGTGTAGAGCACTTCGGTTTTGTCTGAAACTTCATCCAGTAATGGCCGGACAGGCCCCTGGAATTCTGAAAATTTTGAGCGCATGAGTTCGGGCCAGTCGGCCGGGTCGAACCATGGGCTGTCGGGCTCGCTAACCGTGCCGAAGATATAAAGCTTGTCATGGCTAATTGGCATGATGCCCAGGCGTTTGCCAATGCCCATCATCATGATCTTTTTTGTGAGCCCGGCTGGGCGCTCGTGGACACTGCGCCAGACACCGAAGTGGGTGCTGCGCGGAACGATGTCCGGGAAAACCATCTGGCGAACCTGAGAGCGTATGCCATCGCAAGCCAGCACCAGGTCGTAGCGCCCGGAAGTCCCGTCAGACAGTTGTACGTTGACGCTTTCGTTATCGGACTGATCGATCGTGTTGATGGTTGTTGCCAACCGTATGTCAACACCAAGTTTTGAAAGGCGCGCAGCGAGTACCCGGTGAATTTCGCTGCGCTTGATGCCAAGGATAGGCGGAATATCAGGGCTGTGCGTCGGATAGAAGACATCAACAATGGGCGCACCGGTATGGTCAAGGTAGATATTTTTGCCATCTTCAATGGCAAAACCGGCGGCGAGGATGTCGTCCAGAACCCCGACCTGTTTCATGGCCTCAAGCCCATTGCTGTATACAAAAATGCCGGAACTCTGGAATTTCCATGCTGACTGCTTTTCGATCAAGGTGATGTTGAACCCCTGGCGGGCCAGAATAATCGCCGCTGAACATCCGGCGATACCGGCACCGACGATAAGTACATTTTTAATTGCAGTCGCTTGGGATGTCATTGAAGTTTTGGCACAAGATTTGGGGTTGAGAAATCATGTCGGTTTTTGTAAGTGTCATTATTTTCCGCTAGCCCGAATCGGGTCAATCTGGGTTAGTGCGAAAATTTCGCCAGCACGGTTTCTGCGAATTGTTTGATGGTGGGGGCAGGCTCACACTGGCTCCATTGTTGAAGACTCACTAAAGGGGGCCTCATGATGGACGCACTGAAAAAACAAGCCGGTCAGGGCATGACCGAATACATTGTGGTTGTTGCACTGGTGGCTGTGGCTGCCATCGCGGTTTATCAAACCTTTGGGCAAGTGGTCAGGTCTCAAACGGCGGCCATGGCCAAAGAGCTCGCCGGTGAAGACGGTACGTCTGAATCACAGATGGCACAAACGGCCGCTCAGGCGGCAGCGGCACAAACCGCGGCAAAAACACTCAAATCCTTTACCGGAAATGCCGGCGTGGGGCAGTAAGCTATGAGTCGGCAAGGGTTCTGCGCGGGCCGTATGAATCATCGTCAAAAGGGCCAGGCCATGGTGTTGGGCTTGTTGCTGGCAGGCCTGGCCGCTTTGGTCATGGTTCGCTACTTTGGTGTCGGTCAGGTCGCCGGTGCCAGGGTGCGTCAAACGCATGCACTTGATGCAGCGGCTTACAGCGGTGCATTGGTTCAGGCGCGGGCATTGAATCTGGCGGCTTTTATCAATCGTGCGCATGTGGGTCATCAGGTTGCCATGGCACACCTGGTGACCTTGGGCTCATGGGCTTTGTTTGGTGGCGCTGAAGCCAATCGTCTGATACAGGGTAATCCGCCAGCTTACCTGATCGCGATGATGTTCGGCCCCTCACATGGCGCTGCCTATGCGGCAGCGTCAGGGGCCGCGGGCAGTCAGAATCATGCCCAGGTCTGGGGGCAGCTGGCCAGGCACTATGCCGGGCACGACCGGCTCGTGCACGAGACGTTGCTGGGGGTTCAACAACAGGTCATCCAGGCAATGAGTCATACGCGCCTTGCCGCCATTACCCGGGTTCTTGACGCCGGTTATCCCGACAAGGCCTACAGCCTGCACATTACCGAAGACAATCTGGCGGGCTTTTTGGTCCTGCATCAAGGGCAGTCGCTGGCTGCGTTCATCATGCAGGCGACAGCGAATTTCAAGTTTCTTGAGCCCCGGAATGAAACTACAGAGAACCCTTGGATGGTGAACCCGCGATGCCCGCATCTGCGACATGAGTTAAGGCGTCGAGGCCAGACCCGGTTAACCTCAGAAGGCATCTGGGAGTCTACCGATACCCAGTCCTATCATGCCTTGCGGTCCAACAAATGGCTGGGTTGTTATTACCGCGAATATGCCATGGGCTGGGGCTGGATTTCCGGCAGGGCAATGCCTGCGGCCGATATGCCGTATGCAGAGGCTCCACCCGATAACTTTGCTGATCAGGATTTTTGGCGATGGGCGCAAGAATCGACAGACTGGAACTTGCTCTCAGGGACTGACAATCCGCTGGCCAACTCTTACGCAGTGTCGAGCCGTCCCTTTTGGCCGGCGCGCGGCTTGCCCGGTTATTACGATGTCCGGCAGCCCGGGAACATGCAGCCTTTGCGGTTTTCTGTTCGGCTCAAGCGTCCGGATGCAAGCGGTCAGATGATAGAAACCCGCAGTGCTGCAGAGACTTATTTTCAGCGTCCGAAGCGGCGCGCCGATGGCTTGATGGAATCCCGGAATTTGTTTAACCCTTACTGGCAAGCGCGCGTCGCATCAACAGACCGGGTTGTAAATCCCATGGGGGGCCTTGATGAATGATCTTTATTTAAAGCGCGCGAATGGTCAGGCTCTGGCTGAAGGGGTCGTCATTCTTTTGGTGCTGATTGTCTTGTGGGTCAGTGCGACATGGTTGTTCCGCTTCCAGGGCATGGCCTTGCAAACGACACATGCGGCCGGGCACGTTGCGTTTTCTGCTGCCCGGGGGGTTGCCACAGAGGTTATCGAACGCAAGATCCGGCAGCAGTTTTTTGATGGGCCTGCCTACCAATGGCGAACATTGAACGGGAGTCAGTGGTTATCGGCGGGTCGTCGCGAGGTTCATGCGACCCTGGATGCGCGCAGGTCTGACCACGACTCAGTTTCTGACCCCCCCAACGCTTTTGTTTCCGGTCTACTGGCACCGTGGTCGGTGGGCAGTCCTCAAGATGTTACGGGGCATGTTGCCGTTCAACCTCGCCTTTTGCGAGATAACCAGCCGACCACCCTCAAACGTTCCCAACACATTTTTGTCGGGGCGGGTCATGGCCGTGATGAGGCTGATGTGTTGGTACGTCTGGGTAGGTCGCAGCAAGGGTGGTCGGGCATCGCCGGGCAGTCTGTGGCTTCGGGTCAAAGCGTGGCGAGTCGTTTGCAACCTCTTGACCAAGGTTGGCCTCGTCCTGAAGTTCGTTTTGACTGGTTGTACCCTTGGGGCGGTGCGGTACCCGATCGTCATCTTCAATTGGGGTCAGGGGGAGATCAATGAGATTTTTCAGAAATTATCTGCAATATCTTTTGCTGGGTGGCGCTGCAATTTTCGTCAGTCCTGCAAGTGCCGACGCGCTGGCCATGAAGACTTTTGCACTGTTGTCCAGGGCCGATCTGACCTGGGGCGAAATAAACCCGGTCTTTGTCGCTGGGCAGCCGGTGTATTGGCGTTCGTTTCACAGTCCCAAAAAACTGATGGTGGTTGCCGCGGGGCTGAGTGAGTTTTCCGGGGTGTTTCAGCGTGCCTTGCTGCTGCCGGGGAAAGTGCTTTTGTCCGGTGTTCAAGACCGACGTCATTGGGTGGCTGAACTGACATCGTCGCCACAGGGGGTTAACGGCATTTTGTCGGTGTTGTCATTGGCTCCTGTATCGGGTGCTTCACTGGCTGATCCGACACTGGCCTGGATGGATACGCTGGCACAGCAGCATCTGGGCCATGATACGCGCAGCCCGTCAGGTTCCTTCAGTCAGCGTTTGTACAGCACCTCGCTGGACATCAATCGCGTTCAGCGTGTTGTTGCCGAGCAATTGCTCGCCCGAGGCTGGTCAGGCGAAAGCACCGACAAGGCAGAGGGGGTGAGCTTTTGGCGAAAAGAGGCCCAGTCATTGGTGCTTTTTTTACGTCCGGCAGCGTCTGGCAGTACCTTGTTCGTGCATCTTGGAATTAGCGATGCCGAGGGCGGGAGGTCATTGCATGATGCCGATTAAATTCCGACTTGCCATATCGGGTCGATCATTGCTGATATGGGGCATTGCTGTGGTGTCAGGCGTCATGGCGGCAATGGCAGCCCGTCAACACCTTGATCAAAAAATACGTCAACTTGAAGCGGCGGCTGCGGTGCCAACCGTCAGTCGTATTGTGGCTGCCTTTGACTTGCCAGCGGGCACCCGCATCGACGCGGTCCATCTGGCAACACGAGACTATCCGCGAGGCCTGGTCTCCAGCGACACCTTATCGCCTGACTATTTTCAGTCTTTGCTGGGGCAACAACTCAAGTTGCCACTCAAAGGCGGCGACCTGATTGTTCCGGCGCATACGCAACAGACCTTGAAGACAGCATTTTCCAGTCAGTTGGGCCATGGTCGGCGCGCTATCACCATGCCGGTTGATGCCATTAATGCGGTCGCCGGTTTGCTCAAGCCGGGCGATTTAATTGATCTTTATGTGTCTTTTGATTATCAGCGTCGACGCATTACCGCCCCCTTGCTTCAAGGGGTTCAGATTCTCGCGACGGGCTTGAATACCGCCGCTTCGGCAGACCATAACGTGGCTGGCGGGCTTACAGACTCCTCTTCCTACGCCACTGTCACACTCGATACTTCTCCGGAAGATGCCGTCAAGCTGGTTGCGGCGCGTCAGGGCGGGGTGATCACATCGGTACTGCGTCGTCCTGACGATGACGAGGCGACCCGCAAAGCGGTCAGGGGAGATCTGGCCAGCTTGCTGGGTGTGGCTCGTCCTGCGCCTTCGGTTGTGCCGTCCCGTGCGCCGGTCATTTATGGCAGTTCAGCCAAGACAAATGTGCCGGCTTTGCAGCCCTCGGCAGTGTCAGCACGGCAAGAAAGCGGTGTGTTCGAGTTGCCTGTTCATCCCGGTCTGGTCAGTCGACCGGTCGCCTGGCCAGATGCCTTGAGTGACGATGTTGTGTCGACTGTTCCGGCATCGTCGTTGTCTCTATCGGAGGTGCCATGACATCGTGTCTTCCAAACCTGGTGGTGAACATGCGCCGTTGGATGATGCTGTGGCCTTGCTTGTGGGTGTTCAGCTGCGCCGGTTTGCCCGAGGCCGTTTGTGCACAGTCAGAGCAGTTGCTTCAGATGCA
>CAYTSJ010000033.1:0-10757 GCA_964440385.1 uncultured Pusillimonas sp.
CCATGGAAGAACTTCAGGTCGATACCTTCGATCGTGTGCTCACCGTCAATGTCAGAGGCTGCTGGCTGATGACCCAGGCGTGCCTGCCTGCGCTGCGTCAGTCGGGGCAAGGGGCCGTCGTTAACCTGGCGTCAGATACGGCCTTATGGGGCGCGCCCAACCTGATGGCGTATGTGGCCAGCAAGGGCGCCGTCATTGCCATGACCCATTCAATGGCTCGCGAAACGGGGGCTGACAACATCACCGTGAATGCCGTTGCCCCCGGGTTGACCCTCGTTGAAGCGACCGAATATGTGCCGCGTCATCGTCATGATCTTTACGAGAACCAGCGCGCCATCCAGCGTGCCCAGGTACCAGACGATGTCAGCGGTGTGATTGTTTTCCTTTTATCCGGCTTGTCACGCTTCGTGACGGGTCAAGTCTTGGCTGTCAATGGCGGCTTTGTGATGCATTAATCAAAAAAGGTGATGCTATGAGCGAACACGCAGTAAATGATCAACCTTCCTGGACTCGCCCTGAAGGGGCCAGTTTTGAAGACTGGATGTCAACCCGTATTGCACGGTTTTCAACCCGTAAATACGACTGGGACGCCCTTAAGTTTCAGGCAGACTTTGACCCTAAATATCGTCGCGCACAGATGCGTTATGTGGGTACCGGCGGTACTGGTGTAGCATCTGACGTAAACACAGTGCCTTCGGAAAACTTTACCTTTTCGACCATGGTCATTCCTGCAGGTCACGAAGGTCCTTCGCACATTCACACCGATGTCGAAGAGGTGTTTTTTGTGATTCGTGGCAAGCTCAAACTGATTCTTGAAAAAGACGGCGAGCGTTTCGAAACTATCCTGACCGATCGTGACCTGGTGTCGGTGCCGCCGGGGGTTTACCGCGAAGAAATCAACATTGGTGATGAAGATGCCCTGATGTGCGTCATGCTGGGTGCCAAAAAACCAATTACGCCGACCTATCCTCCCGAGCACCCGCTCTCGAAGATCAAGCGCTGAATCACAGTATTGCCATGAATATTCCGTCAGCAGGGCAATCCTTCAACGTTGACTTAAAACGTCGTTGCGTTGACACGTCACTGGGTTCTACCTGCCTCATCGAGGCAGGTACGGGGCCGCTGACGGTTGTCCTGCTGCACGGTATCAGTTCTGGCGCCGGGTCCTGGGCATCGTGTCTGCCTTGCCTGGTACCTCATGCCCGTGTGATTGCCTGGGACGCACCCGGCTACGGGAAATCTTCTCCGTTGCCGGTGCCAACCCCGAAGGCAACTGACTATGCCTTGCGACTTGCTGCACTGGTTGAAGCCCTGGACATTGACCGTTTCCTGCTGGTCGGGCATTCGCTGGGCGCTTTGATGGCCGCAGGGTATAGTCACTTGCCGCAAGCCCGTGCAAGTGCGTATGTACTGTTCAGTCCGGCATTGGGCTATGGCGGTTCCGCGCGCGCTGTTTCGGTGCGTCAGGGCCGCCTTGACAACCTTGAACAAAAAGGGGTTCGCGGTATCGCCGAAGCTTTGCCCGAGCGGTTGCTGTCGAAACATGCGACGCCCGATCAGCGGGCGGCTGCCACCGCCAATGCCTTGCAGCTCAACCCGCAGGGGTACCGCCAGGCCATCGAGTTATTGTGCGGTGACGATATTCATCAATACACTGCCCTGACCGCTGCCAACGCCCAGGTCTGGTGCGGCGATCTTGACGAGGTGACAACCCCCGGGCAGTCTTCTGACTTTGCCCGGCGCGCCGGTTTGCCGTTTGGCTTGATCACCCAAGCCGGACATGCCTGTTATATCGAGCAGCCTGAACAGGTCGCCGAAAAGATACTTTTAGCCCTGAACATAACCCGGAGCGTGCATGAAACCTGATGATGCGCCGGCTTTGGGGCCGGTCAATAAATATATTGTGCCGGGTCTGGAACGGGGGCTGCAAATATTGCAGCAGTTCTCGCGCCAAGAGCCTGTGCTGTCAGCCCCTGAACTGGCCAAACGACTTGATATTCCCCGATCAACCGTATTTCGGCTGCTGACCACACTCGAGCAACTGGGTCAGATTCAGCGTGATGCAAGCGGGCGAGACTTCTGTCTGGCCAGCGGTGTGTTAAGGCTTGGGTTCGAGTTTCTGGCGTCGCGCGAGCTGACCGAGCTGGGTCGCCCCTTTCTCGAGCGTCTGCGCGACCATTCAGGTTGTTCATGCAATCTGGTGGTGCGCGACGGCCGGTCGGTGGTTTACGTCGGCCGGGCCGTTCAACCCGGGCCTCTGGGGAATACGGTACAACTTGGCACGCGCCTGCCGGCACACGCGACTTTATTTGGCCGTGTCTTGCTGCGTGATCTGCCTTTCGATGCCTTGGGTACCTTGTATCCGGAAGAATACCTGCACCGGGTCACTGACAAGACCCCCGCAACTGTGCATGATTTGTTTCGACTGATCCAGGCCGATCGCGAACGTGATTATGTGTTTGACACCGATTATTACGAAACCGGGATTGCCACAGTGGCATTCCCGGTTTTCGGGGGCTATGACCGCAAAGTGGTCGCGGCCCTGGGCATTACCGTTTCGGGCAATGCACTCAGTCAGGCACGCGTGGATGCCCTGGCAATGCTGGCTTGTCAGGCAGCCCGCGAGCTTTCCGGCTTGCTGGATCACATTGTGCCCGCGGCCCATTCACCTTATTGATGGTTCAAACCAAGAGGAACTCATGATTAATCTTGAAGGAAAAGTGGCCGTAGTGACCGGCGGGTCTTCCGGTATTGGCCTGGCGACAGTCCGTTTGCTGCTCGAGCAAGGCGCTGATGTCGCGTTGTGCAGTCGCAATGCAGAACTACTCGAAAATGTCGTTGGCCAACTCAAGGCTGCTTTTCCGAAACGAAGGGTTTATGGGCAAGCCTGCGATGTGCTCAAGGGCAACCAGGTGAATGCGTTTGCCCAAAGCGTTCGCGAAACCCTGGGTGCCCCGTGCATATTGGTCAATAATGCCGGCCAGGCCCGGATGTCGACGTTTGCCGATACTGACGATGACGCCTGGGATGCCGAACTGAAACTGAAATTTTTCTCGGTGATTAACCCGACCCGGGCTTTTTTACCAGACCTGGAGTCACACCCTGATGCTGCCATTGTTTGCGTCAATTCGTTGCTGGCTGCCCAGCCAGAGCCTCACATGGTGGCCACGTCGGCGGCCCGTGCAGGCATCATGAACCTGGTGCGTTCCATGGCCACTGAATTTGCACCCAAGGGTATCCGGGTCAATGGCATTTTGCTGGGCCTGGTTGATTCCGGCCAATGGCGCCGTCGCTTCGAAGCGCGCGAAGACACCGCTGAAGACTGGGATACCTGGTCTTTGAATCTGGCCCGTCGCAAACATATTCAACTGGGTCGTCTGGGTCGCCCCGAAGAGGCTGCCCGGGCCATTGTTTTTCTGGCTACCCCTTTATCATCTTATACAACCGGCTCGCATCTCGACGTGTCCGGAGGAGTCTCCCGTCATGCATAACAATAATGTCAAAGTCACCGTTGGCGCGGCGATCGCTGCCTACCTCGAACAATGCGGGGTCAAGACAGCGTTTGGCGTGATTTCCATTCACAATATGCCGATTCTCGACGCGTTCGGCGAGCGTGGTGTGATTCGTTTCATTCCTGCACGCGGCGAGGCCGGTGGCACCAATATGGCCGATGCCTATGCCCGTACTACCGGTGAGCTGGGGGTTTGTCTGACCAGCACAGGCACGGCTGCAGGTAATGCCGCCGGCGCGATGGTTGAAGCCCTGACAGCGGGCACACCCATGCTTCACATTACCGGGCAGATTGAAACGCAATACCTTGACCAGAATCTGTCCTACATCCACGAGGCGCCCGATCAACTCACCATGTTGACGGCCATCTCGAAAGCCGCTTTCCGTGTGCGTAGCGTTGAAACCGCGCTCAGTACCCTCAAGCAGGCCGTTCAGGTGGCCATGACAGCGCCCACCGGGCCTGTCAGCATCGAAATTCCCATCGATATCCAGGGGGCACTGATCGACATGCCTGTCGATCTGAGCCCGCCCACCATTGCCGTCTGCGAGCCCTCGCCGGCCGCGCTTGACCGCCTTGCCGCCAAACTGGCCGGCGCCCAACGGCCCTTGCTCTGGCTGGGTGGGGGTGCACGTCATGCCGGCGCAGCGGTTCAACGCCTGATGGCTTTGGGGTTCGGTGTAGTCACCAGCACCCAGGGCCGGGGCATTGTGCCGGAAGATCATCCGCAATCACTGGGTTCTTTTAATTTGCACAAGCCCGTCGAGGCTTTTTATCAAACTTGCGATGCCATGCTGGTGGTGGGTTCCCGTCTGCGGGGTAATGAAACCCTGAAGTATCAGCTCAAGTTGCCACAGCCTTTATACCGTGCCGATGTCGATGCCAGCGCCGAAGGCCGTTGCTATGCCAGCCAGGACTTTGTTCAAGGCGATTCACTGCGTGTCCTTGAAGGGCTGGCAGATCGTCTTGAAGGCAAAATGTCAGTTGATACGGCTTTCCACGCTGATTTGGCCGCGGCCAAAAAAGCCGCAGTCGCATCACTGGTCGATGGGCTCGGGCCTTATGCCACCCTGGTCAGTGCACTGCAAACCGCCGTGGGCAAACAGTTCAACTGGGTGCGCGACGTGACCGTGTCCAACAGCACCTGGGGTAACCGTTATCTGTTGTTGAACGATCCTAAAGCCGGTGTGCATGCATTGGGCGGTGGCATTGGTCAGGGCCTCGCCATGGGCATCGGGGCCGCCATCGGTGCTGCTCAAACCTCCTCTGGCAAGAAAACCTGGACGTTGGCCGGTGATGGTGGTTTCATTTTGAACCTGGGCGAGATGGCAACGGCTGTGCAAGAGCACGCCGATATGGTCATTGTGTTGATGAACGACAAGGGCTATGGCGTTATCAAGAACATCCAGGACGCACAATACGGCGGTCGTCGTCATTACGTAGAATTGCACACCCCTGACTATGCCAAATTGTGCGAATCATTAAGCATGGGGCATACGCGGGTTTCCAGTCTGGCCGACCTCGGGGCATCGCTTGACCAGGCCAAGGCCGCTTCGGGGCCATTCATGCTCGAAATCGACATGCTCTCGATTGGCAAGTTCAAAACGGCTTTTGCAGGGCCTCCTGTCAATGAACAACAACCGGCTACGGCCAACGCCTGAGGGAACGATATGACAGCGCAACGTATTGCCATGGTGGGTTTTGGGGCAATTGGTCAGTCGGTCTTTGACTTGATTGCCGATGAACCTCGCCTGCAGATCACGCATATTATTGCTCCACCCGGGCACGAAAAAGAGGTTCGCGAACAGCTTGCCTGTCGTGCCAACGGGGCGCAGGTGCAGGTCACGACGTCGGTGCCGTCGGGTGAGGCCCGCCCCGATTTGCTGGTCGAGTGTGCCGGGCACAGTGCCATCGAGGCCCATGTGCTGCCCAGCCTGAAAGCCGGTATTCCATGCATGGTTGTCTCTATCGGCGCTTTGTCTGACGCAGGCCTGGCGGCTGCCCTTGAAGACGCGGCCAAGGCCGGTTCAACCCAGGTGCAGTTGTTGTCCGGGGCGATTGGCGGTATTGATGCCCTGGCGGCTGCCCGTGTCGCCGGTCTGGACAGCGTGACCTACGTCGGTCGCAAGCCCCCCTTGGGGTGGTTGGGCACACCGGCCGAAGAAAAACTTGACCTGCAAAACCTTAAAGAAAAAGCCCTGTTTTTTGAAGGTTCGGCACGCGATGCTGCGCGCTTGTATCCGAAAAATGCCAACGTGGCCGCCACCTTGTCGCTGGCGGGGCTGGGTATGGATAACACCAAGGTTCAATTGTGGGCTGACCCGACGGTCACGGAAAACATCCATTACTACGAAGCCCAGGGCGCGTTTGGTTTTATGGGGGTGACCTTGAAGGGCAAGCCTTTGGCCGCTAACCCGAAAACCTCCGCCTTGACGGTGTATAGCGTGGTGCGGGCATTGAAGAACCGCGTTACACAGATCGCCGTTTAAGCTTTTGTCATTGGCGATGGCCTGCCGGTCATAACGTCATTTAGAAGACGCCCGGCTACGTTCACAAGGAAAGACATGAGTCACCCCGATCTATTACCAGTCTGGGCCGAGCCCCAGCCAATCTGTATTGCCGGCGAATGGCGTATGGGTCGTGGCAACACGTATGCCACGCATTACCCCGCCACCGGTGAAGTGGTTGCCACTTTGAATGCGGCCAGCCCTGACGATGTGGAAGAGGCCATCGCCGGCGCGCAAAAAGCCTTTGAGACCAGCGGTTGGGCCCAACGCAAGCCGCATGAACGGGCTGCGGTACTCTACCGTATCGCCCAGCTGATTCGTGACAAGGCCGAGCATCTGGCACAGTTGCAGCGCCTTGATAATGGTAAACCCATCAACGAAACACGGGCGCTGGTCGCCAGCGCAGCCGGCACCTTTCAGTTTTTTGCATCGGCGTGTGAAACGCTGGAAGACACCATTACCCCGTCGCGCGGCGATTTCATGTCCATGAGTGTGTATGAGCCCATGGGGGTGGTGGCGGCGATTACGCCATGGAATTCACCAATTGCCAGTGAGGCCCAGAAAATGGCGCCCGCCCTGGCAGGGGGCAATGCGGTTGTCGTCAAACCCGCTGAAATCACGCCTTTGATGGCCTTGGAATTGGCGCGTATCTGTGATGAAGCCGGTTTGCCCAAAGGCTTGGTCAGTGTGGTACCGGGCAAAGGGTCTGTCATTGGCGACCTGATCACCCGTCACCCGTTGGTGCGCCGGGTCTCTTTTACCGGCGGCACGTCGGTAGGGCGTCATATCGCTGGTATTGCCGCCAACAAATTCATGCCCGCTTCGCTGGAGTTAGGTGGTAAATCGCCGACGATGGTGCTGGAAGATGCAGACCTTGATCACGCGGTGGCGGGTGTCCTGTACGGTATTTTCAGTTCGTCCGGCGAGTCTTGTATTGCGGGGTCACGGTTGTTTGTGGCGCGTTCAATTTATAAAACCTTTGTCGACCGTCTGGTCGCGGGCGCCAAGGCGTTGCGGGTCGGTGACCCGGCCAGCGAATCAACGCAGATGGGGCCACTAATCAGCAACAGCCATCGCGCTGCGGTCGAGCGCTACGTGAATATCGGCCTGGAAGAGGGTGGCCGGATTCTGTGCGGCGGCGAACGCCCCAAAGGGGGTATCTACGAGCAAGGCAGTTATTACCTGCCCACCATTATCGAAGGCCTGGATAACCAGAAAACCATCTGCCAGGAAGAGATTTTCGGCCCGGTGCTGGTGGTAATGCCGTTTGACGATATAGACGACCTGATCGCCCAGGCGAACGATAGTGTGTATGCACTGGCTGCAGGTATCTGGACCCGCGATTATAAAAAAGCCTGGGCACTGGCCAAGGCGGTGAAAGCCGGCAATGTCTGGATCAATACCTACAAGGTGTTTTCGATTTCAACGCCTTTTGGGGGTTGGCGCGACAGTGGCTTGGGTCGCGAAAAGGGCCGTGACGGGATTCTTCAATATATGGAACAAAAAAGTGTGTATTGGGGCATGAACGAGCAGCCGTTGCCTTGGGCGTGTGTCTGAGCAAGACCTCCACTTTAAAAGGGCAGACATCAGCTCTATTGATGTCGGGCTGTTGTTTCGTACAACCAGAATAAAGGAATACATAAGCATGGATGTGATCGGGATTGATGAAATTACCTATGGTGCCGATGATTTCGACACGTGTCGGAAGTTTTTTACCGATTGGGGGCTGACGTTATCCGGTGAAACCCCTGAGCGTTTGACGTTTTCGACGTTGAACGGGTGTCTGGTCAATGTGGTGAAAACAACCGATGTCTTGTACCCGCCCGCCATCGAGGCGGGCCCGACGATGCGCCATGTGGTGTGGGGGGTATCGTCTGATGCCGTTGTTGATCGTTTTGCAAAGCGCCTGGCCGATGTGCCGGGGTTTTCGTATGCAGACGGCCGTGTCTCTTGTATTGACCCCAACGGTATGCTGGTCAGCTTTCAAAAGACGCGCAAGCACAATGTGTCGGTGACCTGTGGCGAGTCGAACACCTGGAACAGCAAGCCGCGTATGAATGCACGCAGCCCGGTGTACGAAAGGGCGCAGCCGATTGAGGTTGGGCATGTGGTCTTTTTTGTGTCTGACGTCGCTGCAATGGAAAGGTTCTACACTGAAAAGTTCGGGTTTGTGCCATCAGACCGCTACCCTGGTCGTGGGGTTTTTATGCGTTGCGATGCCGATGGAGGTCACCACGACTTATTCTTGCTGGAAACCCCGGACAAGAAGGTGGGGCTAAACCACGTGGCGTTTGCGGTGCGCGATATTCACGAGGTATTCGGCGGTGGGCTGCATTTCGACCGCTGCGGTTGGAAGACGCAGTTGGGGCCGGGCCGCCATCCGATTTCATCAGCGTATTTCTGGTATTTCGTGAACCCTGCTGGAGGGCTGATTGAGTACTATGCGGATGAAGACCAGCTGACGGAAGACTGGGAACCCCGAGAGTTTGAACCGGCACCCACGAGGTTTGCCGAATGGGCAGTAGATGGCGGGATCGATGGCAATACGCGCCGGCAAAAGAATGTGGCCGCGCCTGAAGGGAAGTTTCTGACAGATCGGAAGTAGTTTGTCTTACGGGGTTGTACCAAAACCCTTTTATGCCGGATTGGGTGCGTTGTCTTCTAAAGCGCGCACCATTCTGGTTTGCCAACCCGGACCAGAGCTTTTCCAGCGCTGAAGTGTATCGGGTGGGATTCGAAGGCTGACGGCTATGTTTTTTGATGCCGACTTCGGTCTTCCGCGGCGAACAAGTTTCTCTCCGTTGTGAAGGTCGGCATGCTCAAACCAGTCGTCAGTGAGTTCAGGTGCATCGTCTTTAGTGGTTAATGTGGCGAGCATATCTTTCTTTCTCTCTGGCATTGGTTTTGCGTAAGCTGATGATACGGCGTGTGTTTAGTCGTTCAGTCCATACAACGACAACCAGGGTGTTGCTCATTGTGCCGATTGTTATGTGCCTTGTTTCACCGTAATTGAAGCGATCATCAATTGCAGTAAAGTGATGTCCTGAAAACACTTGGTGCGCACAATGCATATCCAATCTTCTTTCATGCAGTGTTTTTTGCTGTTTGATGGGATCGAAGCTCACGCGCATTTATATTGTATATACGATAAATAATTAATTCAATGAGATATACGGAGTCCGTTACTTTTTCTTCAAAATACGACGAAACAGTTTTGTCAACTTTAGCCAACAGATAAAGCGGGGAACAGTCGTATTTGTACGCTGCACTGATCTTAGTAAGCCAAGCCTAAGCCTGAGCTTGAGGCGTCGTCGTCGCGTGCGATGAAAACAGACGAAAAAAAACCGGGTAGTCGATTCACGACACCCGGCTTAAACTCAAATCTACGGTACTGCAATACTACGAATTACTGCATAAGTCAAACACTGATCCACCTGTGAAGATGGTCAGGTAGAAGCCTGACCCCATCACAAGAAGTGGTTAGAAGTTGTGACGAATGCCAGTCATGACTGCGGTCTGGTTTTGACCGCCAGCTGCAGCAAAGTTTTGTGTAGGGCTGTCGCCAGAACCACTGTTCGCAGTGCTGTTGGCAATGCCGCTGTTGTTCACGTATGCAGCCGAAGCGTAAACTGATGTACGCTTGGACAGTGCGTATTTAACACGTGCAACATACAACCACGATTTTGAAGCTTCTTCAGCGTTATTGAAGCGGATGTAGTTAACCGAACCATCGATAGTGACTGCAGGGGTAAGCGCGTAGGCAGCACCCAGCGAGAACAAGTCGGAGCGATCACCCAGTGACATCGAACGTACGTTGCCATCATTTGCACGATTCATTGAAGAACCAACCTGACCATCTGTAGAGCGATGAATGTAGGCAAAGCCAAGTTTCAGAGCATCGAATTTGGCCCAAGCATTAAAGGCCAGACGTTTGTCTTGGTCACCAGTCCAGGAGGCCCGCTGATTGGCAGCAAGAGCACCGCTCATGGTGTACACGTTATTGAAAGCGGTACCACGCCAGTTGCCGTTATCGGTCATTTTCAGGACGTCATATGCAACGTTGACACCCCAGTTTGCTGCATCGTATCCAAGCAAGGCGCTGTACGATGTACAAGCGTTTTCTTGCGCAAAGTTCTGGCCACAGTTGCCTGCTGAGTCACGACCTTTTGCATAATGCGCACCAACAGTCACACCTGAGAAAGTACCACGGTAGGTAATGGCATTGTCATGACGACGATCAGGAATATAACCATCGAGGCCGCCGAGACCGTGGGCGTTAGGCCCCATGATGTCGGAATTAAGCATAGACCAGAACAGCATGCTGTACTGACGACCCACAGCAACTTGGCCCCAGTCACCTTTCAAACCAACCCAAGCTTCACGGCCGAACAGACGACCACCTTGGTTCGAAGAACCAGTATTTGGATTGAAGCCAGATTCAAGCTTGAACAATGCTTCCAGACCGTCGCTGATTTTTTCTGAACCACGCAGACCGAACATGGAGGGCCATGAGTTTGTTGAGGTGGTGAAACCGGTATAGCTATCTTTAGAGATAGTTTGATTACCAGCAGCGCCCTGGAAACCGGTGTAAACGTTATTTACGTAGTGAATACCAGTATCAATCGTACCGTACAGGGTTACGTTGTTTGTGCCTTGGGCCGAAGCCAGTGCGGGCAGAGCCAGGGCTACGCCCAGTGTGAGTGCTTTTAACTTCATTGGTTAGTTCTCCAACGTTGATGAAA
>CAYTSJ010000034.1:0-626 GCA_964440385.1 uncultured Pusillimonas sp.
CCCTTGATGTACCGGTCTGGCAGAAACATACCCTTGACCGGGTCGTAAAACTGCTCGATTTGACGCGTGCTAATCAGACCCTGGGCCTTGAGCGCCCTGTAGATGCCTTGTGATAACTCGACGTTTTCGGGAGAGTCGGTAGAGTGCCAGTGGTCAAAACGGATATGAAATCCGTTCAGGTATTGGGGGCGCTCGTCGGCGTAGCGTTTTACCAGGGCTTGCGGCGTGATCTTCTCGGCTTCCGCCTTGAGCATGATCGGCGCCCCGTGTGCGTCGTCGGCCCCGACAAAATGTACCGTATGGCCACCCATTCGCATGGTTCTGACCCAGATATCAGCCTGGATGTACTCCATGATGTGGCCGATGTGGAAAGAACCGTTGGCGTAGGGTAGGGCAGTCGTTACAAATAGGGTGCGAGACATGAGGAGGCGGATTCATTGGTTGGAAGAAACGTCTTCTATTGTAATGAATCAACCGCCCCTTGGGGTTGGTTGTGAAACGGCTTTACCGCCGGTTTCAAACTTGCCAGTTAGCGAATTTCGCGCATTTCGACATCGACAATGTCTTGTTTGCCAAAGCGCGTACCCGACGACCTTGTGGTTGCACGAAAGCCGCTGGCCTTTGCC
>CAYTSJ010000034.1:636-10709 GCA_964440385.1 uncultured Pusillimonas sp.
CGGACACCAAAAGGCCGGCCGTTAATTTTGGCAACAACGTACAGAATCCCGATAGCAATGGCGGTAGACACCATGAAAATGAACGCCATGGCCATACCGAACATTGCCAGTAAGAAAAACAGAAGACCGCGCAGTATTTGGGTAAATGTATTCATAGTAATCAGTATGACATTTTTGCAGAAAAAAGTTCCAACAGCCGTCGCTTTGCGTTGGGCATGGCGATGCAATCCGCTATGCTTTCGTTTTGGCGTATTGCGCCGCACAGTTTTCGCATGAAGGCACGATCATGAGTATTCATCCAGACCAGATCCAGCAAAAGCTGGCCGACCTTATCGACCCTGACACCGGTAAAAAGCTGGGTGTGGTCGCAAAAAAAAGCCAGGTCAGCATTGATGGTTCAAAAGTTAAAGTGACGTTACCTTTAGGGTACCCCGTTTTCAATGGTGGCCAGGCCCTTCGGAAATCGCTTGAAACAATGTTGTCAGAAACCGGCTTGGAACTCGCGCAACTGGACTACGTTTTGCAGGTTGAAACGCACGCGGTACAGCGTGGCCTGAAACCTTTGGACAACGTGCGCAACATTATTGCCGTAGCTTCTGGCAAGGGTGGGGTTGGGAAAAGTACCACGTCAGTCAATCTGGCGTTGGCCTTGCAGGTGCAGGGCGCCAGGGTCGGTTTGCTCGATGCTGACATTTACGGTCCCAGTGTGCCCATCATGCTGGGCTTGTCGGGTAAGCCTGAAAGCCGCGATAACAAAACCATGGAGCCTTTGGTCGGCTATGGCATCGAGGCGAATTCCATTGGTTTCCTGATCGACCCTGATTCTCCTGCGATCTGGCGCGGGCCGATGGTCAGCCAGGCGCTTGAGCAGTTGTTGCGCCAGACCAATTGGGGTGATCTTGATTATTTAATTGTCGACATGCCGCCGGGAACTGGCGATATTGCTTTGACAATGTCTCAAAAAGTGCCCCTGACCGCTGCCGTCATTGTGACGACCCCGCAAGATCTGGCCCTTGCTGATGCCCGTAAAGGGCTGCAAATGTTCCGCAAGGTTGATGTCCCGGTGCTGGGTGTCGTTGAAAACATGGCGATGCATGTGTGTTCGAATTGCGGTCATGCCGAGCCCATCTTTGGTGAACATGGCGGGCGTGATCTGGCAGCAGAGTTTAATCTGCCCTGGTTAGGGTCTTTACCGTTGGCTATGAGTATCCGTTCGCAAACCGATGCGGGCACGCCGACGGTGGTTTCCGATCCGGACAGCCCCGCTGCGGCTGAATATCAAAGGATTGCACATCAGGTGGCCTGTCTGGTGACCGCGTTACCTAAAGACATGTCAGGCAAGATGCCGCCTGTGGTGGTTCAACCCTGAGGCGTTGAATGTCATTCAAGGCGCATGGCGCGCAGTTACTTCGCTTGTGGTTGGCTTTGTTGCTAGGGGGGGTGGCCGCGCCCGTGCTGGCGGCTCGGCCCGAGGTCATCATTGATCCGGGTGGCGTGCCTGCGCGGGCGTTGCAATCCATCATGGGGGCGATAGATTCCATCACCCGGCTGGCAGAGGATCAGGATGGTGGTGAGGTGTCGCGCCTGCGCCGCCGCGCCCGGGATGCCACTCTGTCAGCACTTGAAACCCAGGGGTATTTTGCCGCGCGTGTTGACTTGACCGTGGGGCAAGATGATCAAGGCGAGACCTGGGATATCAGCATTGACCCGGGTCCCAGGGCGCTGGTCGGCCAGGTCGATGTCCGGTTTACCGGAAAAATTGCCGACCCCGAATTCACAGACCGTGTGAAACTGCTTGAGCAAGACTGGCCATTAGATCAAGGGATGCCGTTTATCAACGAAACCTGGAACAGTGCCAAATCCAGTCTCATTACCGAGGTCAGTCGAAAAGATTTTTATCTGGCAAAAATAAATGCATCGCAAGCCACAGTGCTGGCCGATGAGGCCATCGCCGATCTTGAGGTGGAAGTCGACAGCGGCCCGCGGGTGCGTATGGGCGAACTGAAGCTGGTTGGCCTTAAACGTGTTCCCGAAAAACTGGTTGAACGTTACGTCAAATACTCGCCGGGTGATCCTTACGACCAGGACAAGCTCGATGCCTGGCAGCAGGCGCTGCAGTCTACGGTGTTTTTCCGTGGCGCCTTTGTCATGCTGGATAGCCGTGAGGAGGCTCGTGTCAGGCGCCCTGACGGAGATCTTGAAATGCCCTTAGAGGTGCGTGTGACCGAAGCGCCGCCCAAGGTTTACACAGCGTCCCTTGGTTTTGACAGTGATAACGGCGCACGTGTCGAGGGCTTGTATCGTCAGAATGTCGTGTTCGGGCAGCCGGTCTGGATCGAAACGGGTCTTGGCGTCGACAAGAATCGCCAACGGTTTTTTTACGATGTGCATTTGCCTCCGGATGAAAGAGGCTATACCAACAGTTTTGGCGTGCTGGCCAGCCATTCTGATCTGCAAGGGGTAGATACCACGCGTTACGCCGCAGGTTGGCGACGCAAGCAATCGCGCCTGGCAGCAGGGCATAGTCGGGTCGAGTATGAAACGCAATGGAGCCTGGTTGCCGCCCATGACGACACCAGGATAGACGGGGCCGACAATTACACCGTACCTACGCTGGTGGCGGGTTGGCAGTGGTTGCGTCGCGATGTCAACGACAAGTATGACCCTCGTGACGGCAATTTGCTGGATCTTGATCTGGGTGCCGGGTTGACTATTGATCGTCGAGAGCCATTCTACAAAAGCAGTCTGCGTGGTCAGCAGTGGTGGCCTGTGGGCAAGCGTGATGTGCTGACGGTTCGTGCAGAAGTCGGTAAGGTATGGTCTGAAACGGGCCGTTTACCTGAAGATTTCGGTTTCAGAACCGGAGGGTCGCGCACGATTCGTGGCTACGGTTATTACAGTATTGGTTTGCCAAGGGGGAGCGCCATTATTGGCGCACCCGCGTTGGCGTGGGCCAGCGTTGAATACATGCATTTTTTTACCGAGCAGCTGGGGATGTCATTTTTTGTTGATGTGGGCGATGCCACAACCTCTTTTAGCAACATGAAAGCGTATTTGGGGTATGGCGCGGGGGCTGTTTTGCGAACACCGGCAGGCCCTTTTTCAATTGAGGTAGCTTACGGTCAACGTGATCGTCGCCTTAAATTGCACTTCTCTTTAGGTGTGGCGTTTTGAAGAGGCTATCAGTAACCCTCGGGCGTATTGCGCTTTGGATGGGGCCCGTGCTGGTCCTGTTCCTTGCTGTAATCACCGGGTTCGTGTTCTGGGTGATGGCAACGCAGGCCGGTACGCGCTGGGCACTTGAGGTCGGTGCCGGTCTGGCCGATGCACAGGTCGAGTCGGTGCAAGGGACCTTTCGTGAGGGGCTGAAGGTAGGCTTGTTACGCGTAGATAGCCCGGCTGTGAAGCTGGTTATCGAAGACCTGGATCTTCAAATTGTATGGTCCGCTTTGCGCGAGCGTCGTCTGCATGTCCGAAATGTGTCGGCAGGTCTGTTGTCGCTGGACCTTCTTGAGACGGCGCCTTCCGCTTCAGATAAGCCTTTTCAATGGCCCGTGCTACCCGTCACAATGTCACTCGATCGTGTTGCAGTTAATGCGTTTAGTCTGGCATTGAACGGACAACCGCAGGGTGTGGAGGTGGCTGACTTTGACGCCTCTTTGGTTTTGAATCAAGCCGATGGCCAGCTGGTTTTGCGTCAGCTGATTGCGCGCCACGAGGGTATTCAGGCCGGTTTGGCCGGCGAATTGCAGCTGCTGGCCTTGGCTGCCCCCTGGCCGTTTTCTGTGCAGATTGACACCCACGCCCAGTCGACAACGCCGGATTCTTTTTTGTGTGCCCGTCATTTCCTGCCTGAATACCCTGGGCCGTCCGGGGTGAAGGCAGATCAAGGCGACGAGCCAGGCAAGACTGCGCATGCTGGTTCGACAACGCAGCACTGCAATGTTGACCTGAAGGCTAAGGCGCAAGGGTCTCAGGACGTCATTGAAATGACACTGGATGGCGTGGGTCAGGGTTTAAAACTGGCGACCTCGCTCAGTCTGGCGCCCAGCCAGATGTTTCCCCTGCGCATGATCGACGCCTCGCTTGAATTGCCCGACACGTCTTCAGCCAGAGTCCAGCTTGATTGGTCAAGTCAAGAACGCACGGTCGAGCAAACCCCGTTACCTGGCCCCGATGTCACGGTCATTCAGGCGCCCGCACAGTTACCGCGACACTCGCTGGATCACGTTACCGGGCAGGTTTCGGTCAATCGACTGAATTTGGGCTGGCTGGTGGGTAAAGGGTTGCCCGAAGCGATGCTGACGGCTGTGGCGAAGTTCGATGCTACCTTGCATGATCAAACCCGGTTGCAGCTTGCCAGTCTTGGGCTTTCGGTTAACGGCGGATCGCGCTGGAACGGGCGGCCACTGGGCGCTGATCTGTCTTTTGATGTTCGTGCGGTCGAGGCAGTTACGCCCGAAGATCCCGGCTATCAAGTCGATGAATTGCGTCTTGACCTTCGTCTTGCAGACAACCGTGTTCAGGGGAGCGGGCAGCTCGGCTGGACGAGTACACAGCTTCAGCTTGCGGCCAGGTTACCGCGTCTGGCCGATTTCTGGCCAGAACTCGAAGGCGCTGCTGACCTTGATGCCCGCTTGCGTGGTGCAGTCGCTGCACATGATCTTGAACTTAAAGCGGTGTATGACATGGGGCCCAAGGGCGGAACAGCCCTGGCGGATGCGCCGCTGGTGCTCAATACACGCGTCGAGGGAGGTTATGGTGTGCAGGCCGATAGTGGCAAAGAGGGCTGGACGGGTCGGGTGACCCGACTCGAGCTTATGCATGCTGGCCTGGGGGGTAAAGCGCTGCAAGCTATACCGGTGCAGTTTTACCCCCGTGCACTGGCTCCTGATTACCAGTGGCAGGTGGGTGCGACCCGTCTTGAGCTGGCTTTGCCGTCGCGAACCACGGTTTTGTTAGACCATGCGCGTAGTTTTTTTTCGCCAGGGCGCTGGTCGACCCAAGGTGATATCGACCGACTGGTGTTGTCCAAACGGATTATTGACGAAGTGACTCAATTGATCGCAGCCGCCAACCCTTCGGCACGGGCTGACCGCGGACGCATCATTGTCGATATTGATGATCGCAACGACCTGGTTGAAATGTCGTACGCCCTCAATTGGGATTTTGCGTTTGCGGGGGCGCTGTCCGGACGTGCTCAGGTGCGCCATTTAAGCGGTGATCTGATCGTTCCCGGTAATCCGCCTTTTCCCCTGGGGCTCCAGACCTTCCAGGTTGACATGGTGACCCGGCCTGTGGCTAACGGCAATAGCGGCGGCCGAAGCACCGTGGGTATTGATGTCAAGCTTGAGACCGTGCGTATGGGGAAAGCCAATGCGCGTATTGAAACCTTGTTGCGCGCCACTCCGGGTGGGGCGTTTTCGGTCAGCACCAAGGATCCAACCACATTGAAGCTGGATGCAGATATTGCTGATCTGGCCTGGTTAGGTTTGTTTGTCGGTGACGAAACAGATATCGGGGGCGCTTTGGCGGTTAACGTTCAGGCCGCGAGTCGCCCGGACGGCACCTGGCAAACCAGCGGGACACTCACCGGCGACAAGATTCGCGTGGTTCGTATCGATGACGGTGTACGCCTTATCGATGGCACGCTGAAAGCTCGCATGGAAGGTGAACGTCTGGTCGTTGACAGTCTTGCATTTCCGGCTTTGCGGCGTGCAGTACCCAAAGAATCCCGCACCGAAGAATGGACGCGCCTCAATCCTGAGGCTCAGGGCGGCAGCCTCAAACTCAGCGGACATTGGGATGTCAACAAGATGGGCGGTAACTTTTTACTTGATTTTTATCGCTATCCCATCATGCAGCGCTCTGATCGATTTGCCATGGTAACGGCCAAGATCAATGTTGGGCTGCCTTCTGAAAAGATTGATATCAAGGGCAAGGTGATGGTCGATGCCGGCTGGGTTGACCTGGATATGCTTAGCAGTGTGCCTACCCTTGACAGTGATGTGGTGGTGGTTCGAGCCGGTGCAGCACCAGCCCCGGTTGCCAAACCCGTGAATCTTTCGCTGGATCTTGATGTTGATCTGGGCCCGCGTTTTTACATTACCGGTTACGGGATCGATTCCGGTTTGGTCGGGCAGTTGCAGGTGCTGATGTCCGATGGGAAGCTGGTGGGTTACGGAGGGCTACGTACGCGCGGCGGTTCTGTCGAGGCGTATGGTCAACGTTTGCGCTTGCGTCAAGGTACCATCACTTTCCAGGGGGATATCACCAACCCAGTCTTGAATATCCAGGCGCTTCGTACGGGTGCTGCGGTTGAGGCCGGTGTGCGCGTTAGTGGCACACCTCGCCGTCCGAAGATCGACCTGGTGTCTTACCCTGACGTGTCAGAGGTGCAAAAGCTGTCCTGGTTGCTGTTGGGGCGAGGCCCGGATGATTCCGGTGGCGATGCGGCTTTGCTTTTTTCTGTTGGTACTTCCTTTCTGGGTAGCGGCGAGCCTTTCTATAAAAAATTTGGTCTTGATGAAGTCAGCATGCGTTCGGGCGAGCTGGGTAGCGTCGGTAGCATTTTGCCGGCGGAGTCTGTGGTGCGAGGCCTCGACAGTGGTACCAGCGACATCGAACGGAAATTTATGGTGGCTGCCAAAGATATCGGGGCCGGGTTTCGTGTCAGTCTCGAGCAGTCCTTGTCGGAAACCGGTACGGTGGGCCGTGTGACGTATCGCCTGGCGCAAGGTTTATCGGCTCAGATCAGTGCAGGAACCGTGAATGGACTGGCGCTGATTTACCGGTATGTGGTCCGTGAGTAACCCGTTTGCCGGCAAACCGAACATTTGTCATGGGCTGGGGATAAAATACGTCCCCATTGAAACAAGGGAACCCTATGTCGATTAAAAGTGATCGCTGGATTCGTCGTGCCGCACAAGAGCACGGCATGATCGAGCCTTTCGAGCCAGGGCAGGTGCGGTCTGTCAATGGCGGACGCATTGTCAGTTATGGCACCAGCAGTTACGGTTACGACGTACGCTGTGCCAACGAGTTCAAAATCTTTACCAATATCAATTCAACGATTGTTGACCCCAAGGCATTTGATGAAAAATCATTTGTCGATTTTGTGGGTGATGTGTGCATCATTCCGCCAAATTCGTTCGCATTGGCTCGCACCGTTGAGTACTTCCGGATTCCGCGTAGCGTGTTGACGGTGTGCTTGGGCAAAAGTACTTATGCCCGTTGCGGCATCATCGTCAACGTGACCCCGCTTGAGCCCGAGTGGGAAGGGCACGTGACGCTTGAGTTTTCGAACACCACCCCGTTGCCCGCAAAAATCTATGCGGGCGAGGGTTGCGCACAAATGTTGTTTTTTGAAAGCGACGAGGTTTGTGAAACCTCGTATCGTGACCGTGGTGGCAAATACCAGGGTCAGCAGGGCGTGACATTACCACGCACATAGGAGTCTTTGCGCATGAAATTCCGTTTCCCCATCGTCATCATCGACGAGGATTACCGTTCTGAAAACGCCTCGGGTCTGGGTATCCGGGCGCTGGCTGCGGCCATCGAGGCCGAGGGCGTCGAAGTATTAGGCGTTACCAGCTATGGTGATCTCAGTTCGTTTGCCCAGCAACAAAGCCGGGCCAGCGCGTTTATTTTGTCGATCGACGATGAGGAGTTTGACGTTGACTCCCCCGAAGACGTCGCTCACGCCATCAAAAATCTGCGTGCCTTCATTGGCGAACTGCGTTTCCGCAATGAAGATATCCCCATTTACCTCTATGGTGAAACCCGCACATCCCAGCATATCCCCAACGATATCCTGCGAGAGCTGCATGGCTTCATCCATATGTTTGAAGACACGCCTGAATTCGTGGCGCGTCACATCATTCGCGAGGCGCGTGCCTACCTCGATGGTTTGGCACCGCCGTTTTTCCGTGAACTGGTCAAGTACGCCTCTGATGGCTCGTACTCCTGGCACTGCCCCGGTCACTCGGGCGGGGTTGCCTTCCTGAAGAGTCCGGTCGGGCAAATGTTCCACCAGTTTTTTGGCGAGAACATGCTGCGTGCCGATGTCTGCAATGCCGTTGATGAACTTGGACAGTTGCTTGATCACACCGGCCCTGTCGCCGAGTCTGAACGCAATGCAGCCCGTATTTTCAACGCCGACCACTGTTTCTTCGTGACCAACGGCACGTCTACGTCAAACAAAATCGTTTGGCACGCCAACGTCGCTAACGATGACATTGTGGTGGTTGACCGCAACTGCCATAAATCGATTCTGCACGCGATTACCATGACCGGTGCCATCCCGGTGTTTCTGCGCCCGACGCGTAACCATCTGGGTATCATTGGCCCGATTCCGCTTGAAGAGTTCGAGCCTGAGTCTATTCTCGCCAAAATCGAGGCGAACCCTTTTGCGCGTCACGTCAAGAACAAGCGGCCACGCATTCTGACCATTACACAAAGTACCTATGACGGGGTCAGCTATAACGTTGAAATGATCAAGGACAAGCTGGGTTCCGAAATCGACACCTTGCACTTTGACGAAGCCTGGATCCCGCACGCTGCGTTCCACGAATACTATAAAGACATGCATGCCATTGGCAAAGATCGTCCGCGCTCCAAAAACGCGATGGTGTTTGCTACGCACTCGATTCACAAGCTGCTGGCAGGGTTATCACAAGCTTCGCAAATTACGGTGCAAGAGCCCGAGAACCGCAAGCTGGATCAAAACGTGTTCAACGAAGCCTACCTGATGCACACATCGACTTCACCTCAGTACGCCATTATTGCGTCCTGTGATGTTGCCGCGGCCATGATGGAGCCCCCCGGTGGCACTGCGATGGTCGAAGAAAGCATCAGTGAAGCGCTTGAATTCCGTCGTGCCATGCGCAAGGTGGAATCTGAATTCGGTAAGAATGACTGGTGGTTCAAGGTCTGGGGGCCTAAACAACTGGCCGTCGAAGGCATTGGCAGTCGTGAAGACTGGATGCTGCAGGGTGACGATGAGTGGCATGGCTTCGGTCCGCTGGCTCAAGGCTTCAATATGCTTGACCCGATCAAGGCCACGATCGTGACCCCGGGTCTCGATATTTCGGGTACCTTTGCCGAAACCGGTATTCCAGCCGCGCTGGTTTCCAAGTATCTGGCCGAGCACGGTGTTGTGATTGAAAAGACCGGTTTGTATTCGTTCTTCATCATGTTCACCATCGGTATTACCAAAGGCCGCTGGAATACGTTGTTGACGGCACTGCAGCAGTTCAAGGATGACTACGATCGCAATCATCCCTTGTGGCGCATCTTGCCCGATTTCTGCAAAGATAATCGTCGCTACGAGCGCATGGGCTTGCGTGACCTCTGTCACCAAATTCACGAAGCCTATCGCGATAACGACGTGGCACGCCTGACCACCGAAATGTATCTGAGCGACATGGTGCCTGCCATGAAGCCGTCCGATGCCTACGCCAAGATGGCGCACCGTGAAGTCGAGCGCGTGTCCATCGACGAGCTGGAAGGGCGTGTGACCGGGGTCTTGTTAACGCCCTATCCTCCGGGTATCCCGCTGTTGATTCCTGGCGAGCGGTTCAACAAGCGCATCGTTGAATATCTGCAGTTTGTACGACAGTTCAATGCCCGCTTCCCCGGGTTTGAAACTTATGTGCATGGCCTGGCTTCTGAAGTTGATGCTGACGGTCAGCCGCGTTACTACATTGACTGTTTGCGCGAAGATTAAACGTGTCAGCGGTTGATTACGACGTCGCCATCGTCGGGGCCGGTGCAGCCGGTATGATGGCGGCGTCGGTGGCTGGCCAGGGTGGGTTGCGTGTGGTTCTGATTGATCACGCCACCCGGCTTGCCGAAAAAATCCGTATCTCTGGCGGGGGACGCTGTAATTTCACTAATACAGGGACCTCCCCTGCCAACTTTATTTCGCGTAATCCGAATTTTTGTCGTTCTGCGCTCGCGGGTTATACCCCGGAAGACTTTCTCAAACTGTTGCGCAGTCACCGGGTAAGCTGGCACGAAAAGCATCGTGGCCAGTTGTTCTGCGATGACTCCAGCGAGTCCATCATTGACAT
>CAYTSJ010000035.1:0-10550 GCA_964440385.1 uncultured Pusillimonas sp.
GCTGACCAGGCGTACTTTGAAGATGTATTTGCGCGTGCATGGTTCAAATTGACCCATCGCGATATGGGACCGAAAGCCCGTTACATTGGTCCCGAGGTGCCTGCCGAAGATCTGATCTGGCAAGACCCCGTACCTGCAGGCAGCACAGGGTATGACGTTGCTGCCGTGAAGGCCAAAATTGCTGCCGCCGGCCTGAGCATCAGCGATATGGTAACAACCGCCTGGGATAGTGCTCGTACTTATCGTGGCTCAGACCATCGGGGTGGCGCAAATGGTGCGCGCATTCGCCTTGCGCCGCAAAAAGACTGGGAAGGCAACGAGCCTGCACGTCTGGCCAAGGTATTGTCGGTTTACGAAAAAATAGCCGCAGAAACCGGCGCCAGTGTGGCTGACGTCATTGTTCTGGCCGGTAATGTGGGTATCGAGCAGGCGGCGAAGGCGGCCGGGGTTAATGTGACGGTGCCGTTTGCGCCAGGTCGTGGCGATGCCACACAGGCACAAACCGACGTTGAGTCTTTTGCAGTCCTCGAGCCTGTCGCCGATGGTTTCCGCAACTGGCAGCAGAAGCATTTTGTGGTCAAACCCGAAGAGCTTTTGCTCGATCGTGCCCAATTGATGGGTCTGACGGCCGCTGAAATGACGGTGCTGGTGGGCGGGATGCGCGTTTTGGGGACCAATCATGGTGCCACCAAACACGGTGTCTTTACCGACCGTACGGGTGCCCTGACCAATGATTTCTTCGTCAACCTGACTGACATGAACTACAGCTGGAAGCCGACCGGCCGTAACAGCTACGACATCGTTGATCGGGTTAGCGGGGCGACCAAGTGGACGGCCACCCGTGTCGACCTGGTGTTTGGGTCTAATTCGGTGTTGCGTGCCTACGCCGAGGTGTACGCCCAGGACGATAACCGTGAGAAATTCGTCAACGACTTCGTCGCGGCCTGGACCAAGGTCATGAACGCAGATCGCTTCGACTTGCAAGCCTGACCTACGGTTTGTTTTAACCCGACCCCCGAAGCCGGATACAGCGCCGGCTTCGGTTTTTTTTTATTTCGGATTTACTTTCTTGGTCCCGGATTTTTAAAAAACGGGGGTTTGAATCGGTGGTGCCACTGGCAAGTATGGCTACTTAAGGAATCAGCTTCCAGCTGGCGTTTTCAACTTTCACCAGAACCCGGGCACGCTCGTCAACACCGGCATGGTTAGCGGGGGTCATGTTGTAAACAGCTTGTGAGCCGATGACTTCCTTGTTGGTTTCAAGCGCGTCACGTATGGCCTGGCGGAATTCAGGCGTACCGGCTTTGGCTTTTGCCGCAGCAACACGCACCGCCTGGTCTGCCAGCACGAAAGCGTCGTAACCATACGCAGAGAAAGCATTACGGGAATTTTCGCCGTATTTGCTTTCGTAGGCCTTCAGAAACGTCATGGCGACCGGCTTGATGACATTACTGTCGGGGATCTGCTCTGCAACCATGACTGGACCACTCGGCGCGATGGCGCCTTCGAGTTTCTGTCCGCCAATACGCAGGAAGTCTTTGTTGATAACCGCATGATTATGATAAATGGTGCCTTTGTAACCACGGTCAACCAAGGTGACATGGGCCAGCGCACTCCCGGTACCCGACCCTCCCACGACGACAGCATCAGGTTTTGCGGCAATGATTTTCATGGCTTGACCAACGACACTGGTGTCGTTGCGTGCATAGCGTTCGTCAGCGATCAGTTTGATGTCTGACTGATCCATTTGCGGTTTGAAGCCCGCCAGCACCACATCGCCCCAGGAGTCTGCAAAACCGATATAGCCCACGGTCTTGACGTTGTTCTTTTTCATGTGATCGACAACGGCGCTCATCATGATGGACAGGGGTTGCGGCACAGTAAATACCCAGGGGTTCTTGGCCACTTCAGGGCTGGCCGGCGCCAGACCAATCACCGGCGTTTTCGTTTCACTGGCCGCCGGAGCCAGGGCGGTGGTACCGGGAAGACTGCTGGTACCAAAAATAATGTCGACCTTATCCTCAGTCATCAATTTGCGGGCGAGCTTCAGGGAGTTGGTCGGATCGCTGCCGTCATCCATGATGATGTATTTGACTTTTTGCCCACCCAGTTGGTCGGGCAGGATGTCAAAGGCGTTCTTGAACGGAATGCCCAACGAGGCTTGTGCACCTGTTGAGCCTATGATGATTCCGACATTGACCTGGGCCAATGCCGAGACGGTTGCCAGACTCAAGGCTGCACCTAACATCAATTTTTTAATCTTCATGCCATGTCTCCATTGTTTTAGGGGTGCTACGTGGTGTGTAAATCCAAGTCTTCAGGTCACATTTCGCGATGCGCTGATGGGGAAGCGGGCTCTTGAGCGGCGCTATGACGCTGCAGCTTAAGCACTTCAAGCAGTTGCTCGTCGCGCCAGTGGATCCAGTCACGGATCGGTTGGTTCCTCGTGACTTCGTCGCCAGCCTGTGCCAGTCGCTCTATGACGTCGGGGGTTAGTCTGGGTTGAGGTTTAGGCGTCCACCATTCTTCAATGGCCTGGGCTGCATGCGACAAAATGGCTTTTGCACCACCTTCGCCACCCGCCAGATGGATGCTCATGAAACTGCCCATGACGGCCCAGCGTGTGCCCAGTCCGTAGCGAATGGCGTTGTCGATGTCTTGTGCCGAAGCAGTGCCGTCGAGCAGGCAAGCCATGGCTTCACGCACCAGGGCAAATTGCAACCGGTTTGTCATGTGACCACTGGCCTCGTGGTTCAGGCGGATAGGCTGTTTTCCGAGATGAGTGGCCAGGGCAATGGCCCATTCTATGGTGGTCTCGCTGGTGTGTTGTCCCCCCACAACCTCAACCAAAGGCATCAGGTGAGTCGGGTTGAAGGGGTGAATGACCACAACGCGTTCGGGGTGTTGGCAGACTGATTGCAAAAGGGTGGGGGGTATACCACCCGTGCTGGAGATAATAGGCACATTGGCTTTTGTTGCCCCGGAGACGGTCTCTAGAATCGCGCTTTTGATCTCGGGTTTTTCGGGCGCATTCTCTTGCACAACGTCGACATCCCGAACGGCCTCAACGATCGAGTCAAAGAAGGAAATTTTTTCAAGGGGGGGAGCGGCTTGTTTTGCGATACCCAACTCGAACAGCGCCGGCCAGGCTTGAATGACAAAGTCTCTGGTTTTAAGTGGTGCGTTTGGCGCCGGATCACAGGCGTGGATGCCATAACCATGGGCAAGGAAGAGAGCAATCCAGCTGGCACCTACTGAGCCCGTACCGAGTACAGCGATGGTTCTTATGTCACGTGGAGGACAAAATGACAGGGGCATGCTCGACTCCTTCAGAAAGCGTCTTCGACAACGTGTGCGCAGGTGAGGTCACGGCTGGCGACGACCTCGAGCCAGGTGGGTACTTTGGGTAGCTCGTAGCGGTAGAAATAGCGGGTGGCCGCCAGCTTGCCAGCGTAAAGGGGCTGTGTATAACGCGCTTCAGGTATGGCCAAAGCGACATCCAGCCACATCCAGGCAATGATCATGTGTCCAAAGGCCTGCATATACGGAACCGCATTGGCCAAGGCCTCGTTGGGGTCACCGGTTTCCCATGCCGCTTTTGTGGCTGCCAGGACGCGTTGCAATGTGCTGTCCAGCACATCGCCATACTCGGCAAGATCAGGCTTTTGCCGGGCACGTTCAAGGGTCTTCTGGATGCTCTCAGAAACCAGTTGCAGGCCTTGCCCACCCTCCATCAACACTTTACGTCCCAGCAAGTCTGTTGCCTGGATCCCGTGGGTGCCTTCGTGAATCATGTTCAGGCGGTTGTCACGCCAGTATTGTTCTACCGGGAAGTCGCGTGTATAGCCGTAGCCACCGTGAACCTGAATCGCCAGAGAGTTTGCTTCAAGACACCATTCGCTAGGCCAACTCTTTGCGATGGGGGTCAAGACCTCAAGCAACAAGCGCGACTGGTTCGCCTGTTCGGGCGTACCTGTAATTTGCTCGTCAACCAATCGGGCACAGAAAAGCTCCAGGGCCAGCGCGCCTTCGCACAGAGATTTCTGGGCCAGTAGCATGCGCTTGACGTCAGCGTGTTCAATGATGCGGATCTGGGGTTGGGTTGGGTCTTTACCCGCTTGCCCTAAAGGCCGTCCCTGGGTTCTGGTTTTGGCGTAGTCGAGCGCGGCGTAATAGCCCGCCAGGCCAAGCATGACGGCCCCGGTACCCAAGCCAATACGTGCAGCGTTCATCATGTGGAACATGCAGCTCAAGCCTTCATGGGGACGTCCGACCAGGTAACCGATGGCACCCGCTTTACCATTGACGGGGTATTTGCCCTCGCCAAAGTTGAGCAAGGTATTGGTGGTGCCGCGCCACCCCATCTTGTGGTTGAGGCCTGCCAGTGCAACATCATTGCGTTCACCGGTCAGTTCGCCGCGGCTGTTGACCATTCTCTTGGGCACAATAAACAAAGAGATGCCTTTGACGCCAGGAATCAGTTTGCCGTCAGGGCCAGGAATTTTTGCCAGGACCAGGTGAATAATGTTTTCGGTCAGCTCGTGCTCGCCGTTGGAAATCCACATCTTGTTGCCGGTTAACCGGTAGCGTGGGCCCAATGGGTCTTGTTCAAAGTCTGCGCCGTCGGCTGTTGCCCGTGTCGTGATGTCAGACAATGAAGAGCCGGCCTGGGGTTCCGACAGGCACATGGTGCCTGCCCAGCGTCCGGAAAATTCGTTGACAGCAAACACCTTTTTTTGCAGATCGGTACCGTGGCGCATGAGCAGGTTGGCATTGCCCACGGTCAACATGCTGGTGAGCATGTTGACTGACGCCATGGAGAAGAATCCGTTGGCGGCCACTTCCAGGGTGAAGGGCAATTGCATGCCACCGATGTCGTAATCTTGCCCGGCGGCCGACATGCCTGAAGCAACGTATGCGGCGTGGGCTTCATGGCGTGCGGCAGGCAAGATGACTTTCTCGCCGTCAAAGACCGGTTCCTCAGTATCCATGATGCGGTTGAACGGGGCTATTTTGTCGCGGGCGATGCGTTCGCAGGTGTCCAGGACTGCATCAAAGGTCTCGCGAGAATGATCGCTGTAACGATTGCGTTCCAGAAGCTCGGTGACGCCAAGCCAGTCGTAGAGCAAGAAATCAAGGGTGGGGCGCAAACTCATGTCTCATTCCTGTGGTTATGGTTGATTTCAATCTTGGCGTCAGCCCTGGTTAGTCGGTTTGAGCGTATTGCTGCTTGTAGATTTGCTTGAGCGTTTTTCTAGATACCTTGCCAACGCCTGTTCTGGGCAGCTCGGTCATGATCAGTACCTGCTTTGGGCATTTGTAAGCGGCCAGGCTGCGTCGGGTAAAGGCGATAAGGTCAGCTTCAGTCGCAGTGGTGCCTTCTTTCAAGCGAACTGCCGCCACAATTTTCTCGATCCATTTCGCATCAGGGACCCCAAAAACCGACACTTCTTCAATGTCGGGATGTTGATACAGGACGTGCTCGACTTCAGTGGGGAAAACGTTTTCGCCGCCAGTAACGATCATGTCGTTCTTGCGATCAATAAGATACAGGTAGCCCTTTTCATCAAAATAGCCTATGTCTCCGGTAAAGAGATAGCCATTCTGAATGGCTTTGGCGGTCTGGGTGAGGTTGTTCCAGTAGCCTTGCATCATGCCGGGGCTACGAACACTGATTTCTCCGGGTTCACCCGTTTTGCACAAAGCGCCGTCATCGCGAGTGATTCGAATTTCAACATCGGGCAAAGATTGCCCGCATGACTTCAGCAGTGTTTCTTGGGACGGTTGCGTCAGTGCCGCTTTGTGAGTTTGCGCTGTCAGTCGGGTAATTGAACCGGCTTCGGTTGAGCCGTAGGCTTGAACAAATTCGCATTCGGTAAAGATTGACATCGCCCGCTCAAGTAACGTGATGGGCATGGTTGAGCCTGCGTACATGATGCGCTTGAGAGATCGAGCAGCCCCTTTGGCATGGGGGTGCGTGATCAAGTCAGCAATCATGGTGGGAACCATATGCACGTTGGTGATGTGCTCGCTTTTCATCGCTTCGACCACTTTGTTCAGCTCGAACTGGGGTCTCAGGATGGTTGTGGTGCCATGTAGGTAGCCCGCCAGAAGATAGAAACAGAGCCCACCGACATGGAACATCGGCATGACCATGAGGCTACGATCGTTATGGTTTGCGCCGACGATATGTTGACCCGCAGTGCGCATGTTGAACAGTAGCGTAGCATGCGCAATGGTGACCCCTTTGGGTGTTCCGGTGGTACCGCTGGTGTAGATAATCAGTGCCGGATCTGAAGGCGCAGGTTCGGCGGTTATTTCCCCTTTTGCGCCAGAGATCAGTGTCTCGTAGCCGAGCCACCCCTTGCGACCCGTGTCGTCAAGATCAATAAGCAAACCAATATCAGCGGCAGTAACAAGTGCCGATTCGGCGGCATCAAGGTAGTTGTTTTCGCAAATCAGTGCCGCAGGGGTACAGTCCTGGACCAGCACGCTGAGTTCGGCAGCAGACAGTCGCCAGTTGAGCGGTACAAGAATGAACCCGGCGCACGCCGCGAAGATACATTCAACCGCAGAAACGCTGTTGCGGCTGAGCAGGGCGATACGGTCACCCGGCTTTAAGCCTTTCGCAGTCAACGCTTGTGTGAGACTCGTAACCCGTGCCATTAACTGGTTGAAAGTCAGCGTACGGTTTTCGTCCTGGAAGGCTACCCGGTCACCATGACGTGTAGATTCAATCAGGGCATGTTTAAGGGTTTCCGGAATCGTGCTCATTGCATCTATCCATTCGCAAGAAGTGGCATGAACCAAAGGGTGTCAGGCGTCGTGATTTTCTGGTGCCAGGCGTTCTGCGCGCTTCTCAAGAAACTGTGTCAGACCAACCTGTGAGTCATGGGTGGTAACAGTCATGGCGGCGACCATGGATTCGAAGAACAAACCATCATCGTGCGAGGCGTCACGAATACGAGGTAGACCGTTGATGATGGCGTAGTTGGAAAGCGGTGCATTCAGTTTGATGCTGGCGGCCAGTTCAAGTGCTTTATCAAGCGCTTGACCTGCCGGGACCACAAACTGAGCTAACTCGAGGCGCAGACCCTCGTCGGCCTTGACGGTTCGGGAGGTCAACATCATTTCCATCATGCGAGCCACGCCAATCAGGCGAGAAATGCGTACAGACCCCCCGCCACCGACAAAAATACCCCGTCGACCCTCGGGCAATGCAAAAAAAGTAGTTTCGTCTGCGACACGCAGATGAACAGAGGCAGCAATCTCGAGGCCTGCGCCAATGGTGGCGCCTTGCAGTGCAGCGATGAACGGAATCTGCCCCTGTTCGATGATATTCAGCATGGCATGTTGGGCACGCGAAATATGTAATGAGCTGATGGCATCGCGCTCGCGTTGCTCTGCCAGATCAAGCCCTGCGGAAAAATTAGGGCCATGGCTGAACAAGATGCCAACGCGAGCTTCGCTTTGGGCCTTTGTGGCTGCACGACCCAGAGCTTCGAACATGCTTTGGCTCATGGCATTGCGTTTGTCGGGGCGATCAATACCGATGAGGGCGATGTCATCGCGCAGTTCGTAGCTGATATGGTGGTCTCGTTGAGTCATGGTTCTGCCTTGCCGAAGAAGTCATTCAAGTGTTGTGGGTTTCAAGCAGCGCACGTACCAAAGGCGGGATGTCTGCTGATTTCAGGGTGTCGGGCTTGCCCAAGGTATGGGTGGTCCAGATGCGAGTGTCTTCAGCTTCCATCAGAAGCGTGTCTTGACAGTAGAACTGATGCTGGAAGCGCAGTGATTTGCCGCCCAGATGGTCGACTTTAATGCGATGGCTGACGATGTCGTGCAGTTTGGGTGCGCTATGGAATTTCATTGAGAGTGCGACGGCGGGCAACCCCACCATGACATCATGGGTGATCTCGCTGGGGTCGATACCGTTATCGAGGAACATTTGGTCGAGTCCTTCCGATATCCAGCGAGCGTAGATCGGGAAGTAAATGATGCCTGCCGGGTCGCATTCGCTCCAGTGCAGACGGCGTTTGTAGGTGTAGGCGTACATGGTTTTGGCAGGATTTGATATATTAGTTAGTCTAACTAAGTGTTTAGGCCATATTATCTTTCCCGTAGTCTCAGTTCAATATATGCCGTGATTTTCCCGATAGGGATATTCCCTAGGATTGCAGTTGAAGTACCGGGGTGGGAAGTAAGGCTCAATCGCTCTGGAAACCCTGCAGCAACACGTTACAATTCTTAGACTTTGAACTACAGAACCTTAATTTTGTGCTTTAACCGATGTCACTGAAACCGATTCCTGATGCGCCGAGTGACGTCGTCGAGGTGTCCTTTGATGATGATGGCAAAGGCCATGTTACCGAGCCTGAGCTATTGCGTCACTCATTGGCTTATGTGCTCAAGCGTAGTGTGGTTCGCTGCGATGCCATTCTCGTTAAGCATTTGCAAGGCGAGATATCGCCTGCACGTCTGAGTGCATTGGCGTGTGTGGCGGGTAACCCTGGTATCAGTCAAGCCGCGCTGGGATCTTTATTGGGGATTGCGGGGCCCAGTGTCTTCAAGGTGGTTGACGATCTGGCGCAGTTGGGCGTTCTTGAGCGTATGGCAGGGGCAGACAGACGTAGCTCGGCTTTGTATCTGACGCCGTTGGGTCAGGAGCGGTTGGCCCGGTACGCTGACGCATTGAAGCGTTGCGAGGACACCATTTCCGAGCCATTGACTGCCGATGAATTAGCTCAGTTGTTTGTATTGTTATCCAAGGTCGGAATGACGGGGCCAGACTTATAAGATGGAAACAACAAGGGCACCCACAGTTCAATTCGTCATTTAAAGGATGTGACGATTTGACCCGTGGGTGCCCATTGGCGGGCAAGATCAATTAAGGCATCAGTTTCCAGTCGCCGTTTTCGATTTTGACCAGTACGCGAGCACGTTCGTCAACGCCGGCATGGTCGGTGGGGGTCATGTTGTAGACAGCGTGTGTGCCAACAATTTCTTTGTTGGTTTCAAGGGCATCACGCACGGCTTCCCTGAACTCTACCGTGCCTGGTTTAGCTTTGGTTGCCGCAACGCGAACGGCATTGTCAGCCAGGATGTAGGCATCCTGACCATAGCCTGAAAAGGCATTACGGCTGTTGGCACCGAATGCGCCCTCAAATTTATGTACAAAACCGAGTGCCACGGGCTTGATGGGGTTGGCGTCGGGCAACTGCTCTGCAACCATCACCGGACCTGTCGGCACAATAGAGCCTTCGAGGTGCTTGCCACCAATACGCAGGAAATCGCGGTTGATGACGGCGTGGTTGTGATAAATCTGGCCTTTATACCCGCGTTCTTTTAAGGTAACGTGAGGCAGGGCGCTACCGGTGCCCGAGCCACCGATCAAGATCACATCAGGTTTGGCCGCAATAACCTTCAGCACTTGCCCTACAACGCTGGTGTCGTTGCGCGCAAAGGGTTCATCGGCGACCAGTTTGATGTCATTTTTCTCGAAACCGGGCTTGACACCGGCCAGGACGACATCACCCCACGAATCAGCAAAGCCGATGTAACCGACTGTCTTGACGCCATTTTGTTTCATATGGTCGACAACGGCACTCATCATGATGGGTAATGGCTGAGGGACAGCAAATACCCAAGGGTTCTTGGCTACTTCGGGGCTGGCCGGGGCCAGGGCCACAACGGGTGTTTTGTTTTCTGCTGCGACAGGTGCAATAGAGGCTGTGCTTGCCAGCCCATTGGTGCCGAAAATCAGATCAACCTTGTCTTCCGAGACCAGTTTTCTGGCATTTTTTACCGAGTTGGTTGGGTCGCTGGCGTCGTCAAGCAGAAAGTACTTGACGGGTTCGCCGCCCAGTGTGTCGGGCAACAGGCTAAAGGTGTTTTTGAAAGGGATGCCCAAAGAAGCCAACGGGCCGGAAGCGCTGATGATAATGCCAACTTTTACTTCTGCCAGCGCTGAGGCGCTGGATAAGGCGAGGGCAATGCCCACGGCAATCGCTTTTTTAAACATGTGTCTTCCTGTTTTAAGTTATTGGGTGAATAGTTTGTTAGGTGAACTATCTTCGCGAATATTATCCAGACTTGAAATGAAGTTCAAGTCTTAAGGGTTTCTACCGCTTGCGTGCTGACCAGGTCATCGCGAAGTGGCGGGTTAGAATGACAGTTGACGTCTCTAGTTTGAAAACTACCCTTTCATGGCCAAGAAATCAGCTTCGGGTGCGGTTGCGCACTCTTCCGAAATTACTGTTGCAAGTAAGCCAGACGCCAGGCCGTCTGTTGTTGAGCCTGAACAGCTCAAGGAATCCTTGGCTTATGTGGTGCGGCGTACCGGGGTGCGTTGTGATAGTACTTTCGTCAAGTATCAGCAGGGGGAAATTTCCCCTGCGCGGTTCTGTGCGCTTTCTGCGGTGGCCGCAAATCCTGGAATTAATCAGGCGTCTTTGGGGGCGTTGCTAGGCATTGCCGGGCCCAGCGTTGTCAAGGTGGTCGATGATTTGGCCAACTTGGGCCTGGTCCAGCGCATGGCCGGGGCTGATCGT
>CAYTSJ010000036.1:0-10525 GCA_964440385.1 uncultured Pusillimonas sp.
TGGCCTGGTTAACCGAGCTGGGTATTGATCGCAAGTTATTGGCCACTATGGCTGATACGGTTTCGTTGTTTGCCGATGCTGTTCCGGCTCGTGATCCGGTGACGGTCGCGACCCAAACCGCAGTGGTTTCGCGAGGTGCGCCTTTGCCGCCAGGCCAGACGGGGCCCGCCGAGCCGATCAGGGAAGCGTTATCTGTCAGGCCTGTTGAGCCTGTTCAACCCCTGCCACTCACGGCATCCGTTGAGACCGTTCAGCTTAAGCCCGGTCCGCTGCCTTCAGATCTCGCCTCTTTGGCGAGCACGGTTGCCCAGTGTCAGAAATGCGGTCTTGGCAGCATCAGGCACCAGGCCGTGTTTGGTGACGGCAGTGTTGAATCACCCGACTGGATGGTCATCGGTGAAGTCCCCGGAGACCATGATGATCACACGGGCTTGCCATTTCAGGGACAGGCAGGCGAGCTGTTGAACCTGATGCTGGTTTCTGCAGGTATTTTGCCGGCATCACGGCTTTTTTATGCCAATCTTCTGAAATGTCGCCCCAAGGGGGCCCGTTCGCCCAAGGCTGAAGAAATCGAAGCGTGTTTGCCCTACTTGAAGCAGCAAATTGCCTTGATTCGACCCTCGGGTTTGCTGGTGCTGGGTTGGCAGGCCGCGCAGGCGCTTGTCAATCAGCGTGCCAGTCTTGACCAATTAAGAGGTCAGGTTCATCGATATCAAAACGATGGGCTGGATATCCCGTTGATTGTGACGCATCACCCAGCCACGCTAATGTTGCGGGGTCATCTTAAAAATGCGGCGTGGCAAGATCTGCATCTGGCACGCCGCGTTTTAAAAACCGGTTGAGCAACGCGGGGGCGAAACCGGCCCCGCGTGTTGTAATTAATTGAGAATCAGTGCAGTGCCTGGCCGTGACCATGCTGGCCGATCTGGTCTTGCAATGAGGGGTTGCGCTGGTGGTTCAGGCGGTTCCAGCGCATAAAAACCAGCATAAGAGCAGACACCAGCAACCCGAAGATGACGATGATGATGTTGATGGGCAGGCTGAGCCAGAGCATCAGGCTGTATATGGCCAGCATCAACAGGATATTGAGCTGTTCGTTGAAGTTTTGTACGGCAATCGAATGGCCCGCCGAGAGCAATACGTGGCCGCGGTGCTGCAGCATGGCATTCATGGGCACAACAAAGAAGCCTGACAAGCCACCGATAATCATCAGCAGGGTATAGACCGCCCAAGGGTGGTGGACGAGCGGCATCAATAAAACAGTAAAGCCCATGATCACGCCCAAAGGCAGCACGCCAAGTGCTTTTTTCAGGGGAACGCGTCCGGCCAGTACCGCGCCCACAATCGTGCCGAAGGCAGCAACTCCCATCAAGACCGAGGCCTGGTCAAGCCGGTAACCCAGATGCTTGGCACCCCATTCGATAAGAATCAGTTGCAGGGTAGCGCCGGCCCCCCAGAATAATGTGGTGACAGCCAATGAGATCTGGCCTAGTTTGTCACTCCACAGCGTTTTGACATAAAAGCTGAATTCGCGGATGAGTTTGACCGGGTTGGTTTGTTGCTTTGGATAACTGACATGGGTGGGTGGAATCAACAGGGTGCATGCGGCCGCCAGTAAATACACAAAGCCGATGATGAATATGGCGGCTTCGGCGCGGTTGTTAACCAGGGCTCCAACCCAGGGATGGCTTAGCAGTGCCGCTGAAACTGTCGGGTTGATTAATAACCCGCCGACGACGGTGCCAAAAATGATGGAGAGCACCGTCAGCCCTTCGATCCAGCTATTGCCTTTGACCAGTTGGTCGGGGGGGAGCATTTCAGTCACGATGCCATATTTGGCCGGGGAGTAAGCGGCAGCCCCAATACCAACCAGCGCATAGGCGGCAAAAATCAAACCGAGCTGGCCGTGAGTTTCAAGGCCCATACTGCCGTAACAGAACATCAGTACACAACCGGCCAACTTGATGCCATTGGTCATGAACATGACCTTGCCTTTTGGAAACGAGTCGGCAAAAGCGCCGACAAACGCGGCAAGCAGTACGTAGGCCAGTGCGAACCACCATTTCATCATGGGGGCCATCCAGTCCGGGCCTTGCAGGTCGGCAATCAGGGCAATCGCTGCGATCAGTAGAGCATTGTCAGCCAGCGACGATAACGCCTGCGCGGTCATGACCAGATAAAAGCCTTTCTTCAACTTGAGTCTCGGTAGGGTTAGCGTTGAGGGTATTTTAAGGAATTTTTCAGGTTCAAAAAAAACCACTGGTTGCCAAGTATAGCTGCAGCCATTGTGCTGCTGCCGCTGGGGTATTATTAGACGTTAAAATTTTCCTTTGCTGCCCCAGCCTCTACGTCATTGTGCGTCTTACCCAGATAAAACTTGCCGGCTTCAAGTCTTTCGTTGAACCAACGGTTATTCCTACGCCCAGCCAGCTGGTAGGTGTTGTGGGGCCCAACGGGTGCGGCAAGTCGAATATCATCGATGCGGTACGTTGGGTTTTAGGCGAGACCCGCGCCTCTGAACTGCGCGGCGAGTCGATGCAAGATGTCATTTTCAATGGGTCAGGGCAACGTAAACCGGCAGCGCGGGCCTCGGTAGAGCTGGTTTTTGATAATTCAGAAGGGCGTGCCGCTGGCCAATGGAGCGTTTATTCCGAGATCGCCGTGCGTCGCGTACTGACACGCGATGGCACCAGCAGCTATTTTGTCAACAATCAGCAAGTCAGGCGTCGTGATATTCACGATATCTTCCTTGGCACAGGTTTGGGGTCGCGTGGCTATGCCATTATTGGTCAGGGGATGATCAATCGCCTCATTGAGGCGCGTCCTGAAGAGCTGCGGGTTTATCTCGAAGAGGCCGCAGGCGTTTCGCGCTACAAAGAAAGACGTCGCGAAACCGAAAACCGTTTGGGCGATACCCGTGAAAATCTGACGCGGGTTGAAGACATCCTGCGCGAGCTCGATAATCAATTGCAGCGCCTCGAGGGGCAGGCCGAAGTGGCCACCCGGTATCGTGCCTTGCAGGCCGAAGGCGAACAGAAGCAGCAAGTGCTTTGGTTGCTCAAAGAAGACAATGCCCGCACCGATCAGAAGTCGCGCTTTATCGCCATCGAGCAAGCGCAAACAGATCTGGAAGGCGCAACGGCCGCCTTGCGCCACCTTGAAGCTGACCTTGAATCCCGTCGTCAGGCGCACTATCAGGCGGGTGACAAGGTTCACAGTGCGCAAGGTCGTCTTTATGAGGCGGGTGCGCTGGTCAGCCGCCTGGAGGCTGAAATCAGGCATGTGGTTGACTCCCGATCCCGTGTGCAGGCGCGTCGTTCACAACTGTTGGCCCAGCAGCAAGAGTGGCTTGAGCAAGAGGCCCATTGTCTAGAGCAGATCGCCCTGACTGAAGACGAAATTGAAACCATCAAGGCACAAGCCGAGGTTTTGCAAGAACAGGTCGATCAAGCCCGTGACCGTTTACCTGATATTGATACGCGTGTTCGTGCTGCCGGCGCCTCACGTGATGAAATGCGCGGTGTTTTGTCCCGCGTAGAGCAGAATCTCGCCCTGGTAGCCCAGACTCAGCGAGATGCTGATCGCCAGCTGGAATCCCTGCGTCAGCGTCGCGAGCGTCTTGAGCAAGAGTTGCAGGCGATGAACGCTCCGGACCCCCTTGAGATCGAGCGTCTGGGGGCCGAGCTTGAGTTGTTGCAAGGCCAGCTAGATGACGCCCAGGAACAGGTATTGGCCCTGGAAGACCAGCAACCTGAGCTCGAACGTTTGCGTCGACAAGCTCAGGAAGAGGCTCAGAATGAATCTTCTGTCATGTCGCGTCTTGAGGCGCGCTTGTCTGCCTTGGTCAAGCTGCAGGACGATGTCCAGAAACAGGGGGCGCTACAGCCCTGGCTCGAAAAACACGAGCTGACCTCTTTGGGCCGTTTGTGGCAAAAACTTCAGGTCCAGCCTGGTTGGGAGGCTGCACTTGAGGCGGCGTTGCGTGAGTGTCTGTCCGGGCTTGAGGTACGTCAAATCGAGCATGCACGTGCTTTTGCTCAAGATCCCCCGCCTGCACGTCTGGCGTTTTACCAGCGTCCTTCAGCTAAGCCAGCGCCCTCGATTCCGCATGGTTTTCAGCCCTTGTCCGCACTCATCAAATTATCTGACCCCGACCTGCGCGCCTTGATCGATAGCTGGCTGGCACGCTTTTACCGGGTAGATGACTTGAGTCAGGCACTGGCGCGGCGTCATGAGTTACCTGATGGGGCGGTCTTTGTGGTTCCCGAGGGGCATATGGTTGATCCCGACTCGGTCCGTTTCTATGCGCCTGACTCTGAGCAGTCAGGCCTGCTGTCACGGCAGCAAGACATTGAAAACCTGCACCGTGAAATCAAGGCGCAGCAGTTGATCGCTGATCAGGCGATTACCTCAGTATCGCGGGCGGAGGCACGCTGGCAGACGGTAGCGCAGGCCATTGGCCCGGCACGCACCCGTGTTTCCGAACTGACGCGTCGTGTTCATGATGTTCAATTGACCTTCTCGCGTCTCTCCCAGCTAGCCGAGCAGTCAGGGCAACGTGCAGGTCGAATTAACGAAGAGCGGGCTGAAATTGCTGATCAACAAGAGGCGTTGGTTATCGCTCGTGAAGAGGCCGAAGCTCGTTTTGAGACCCTTGATCTTGAGCTTGCCGATCTGCAAACGCGTTTTGCAGATGCTGAAATGTCTGGTGAGCTGCTGGCTGAAGAAGCCGAGAAAGCGCGCAATGAGTTGCGCGAGCTGGAGCGTCGGGTACAGGAGCAGCAGTTCTCCGAGCGCGCCCTTCAGTCGCGTCTTGGCGATGTGCGGCGTAATCTTCAACTGGCGCAAGAGCAGTCCAGGAGGGCAACCGATGAACTGGAATCTTTGCAAGGAGAGCTCTTCGAGCTCGATGCCTCAGCCGCTGAAGCCGGGTTGCAAGAAGCGCTTGAACAACGTGCGGCTTGCGAATCAGAGCTTATGCAAGCGCGTATTGAACTTGACAACCTGGCAGCCCTGCTGCGCGAGACCGATGAACAGCGTTTGTCCAACGAGCGTACCCTTGAGCCTTTACGGGCGCGTATTACCGAATTGCAGTTGCAGGAACAGGCGGCCCGACTCACTGTCGAACAGTTTTCAGAGCAGTTGGATGCGCGGCAGGTGAATCGTGATCTTTTGCGTCAGTTTCTTTTGGCGCAACCGGAGTCATGGCAGCGTGTGGGTTGGCTACAATCAGAGGTGCAGCGCGTTTCGCGTGAAATAGAGGCTTTGGGGGCGGTCAATCTGGCCGCGCTCGAAGAGCTTGAGCAGGCGCGTCAACGTAAAAACTACCTTGATGCACAGCACGCTGATTTGTGTCGTGCCATCGAAACACTTGAAGATGCCATTCGAAAGATTGACAAAGAAACCCGCGAGTTGTTGCAAGAGACTTTCGATACCGTTAACCGTCATTTTGGCGAGTTGTTTCCCCGCCTGTTTGGCGGGGGCGAGGCAAGATTGATTGTAACCGGGGAAGAGATTCTTGATGCAGGCGTGCAAGTGATGGCCCAGCCTCCGGGCAAACGGAACAGCACAATTCACCTGTTATCGGGCGGCGAAAAAGCATTGACCGCAACTGCGCTGGTGTTTGCTTTGTTCAAGTTGAATCCGGCGCCGTTTTGTTTGCTCGACGAAGTTGACGCTCCGCTTGATGATGCGAACACTGAAAGGTACGCTAATCTGGTCAGCAGCATGAGTGATCAGACGCAGTTTTTATTTATTTCTCACAACAAGATTGCTATGCAGATGGCGCGTCAGTTGGTTGGGGTTACCATGCAAGAGCAGGGTGTGTCTCGCATTGTGGCTGTCGATATCGAATCGGCACTTCAGTTGGCGCAAGTATGACAATCGGAAATCGGGGCCGCACAGCGCGGTAACAGGCATGAGTGACTTACAAGTCGGGTTGATAGCCCTTGGTGTTGTGATTCTTTTTTGTGTGGTTGGTTACAACTGGTGGCAAGACCGACGGGTCAGGCGCCAGATGCAGGAACAGTTTCCCCAAACCGACGAAGATCCTCTTCTGGGTGGGTTGCCGTTGTCTGGCAGTGTTCGCAAAGAGCCGGGTTTGCCAGGCGTGATGGCCTCCACCGCTTCAGTGGCTTCCGGTGCTGTTCCTGGGGTTGATGAAGAGTTCGCCGAGGAAGTCGATGCGGTTTGCGAAGCCGTCATCGATGTGGTGTTTACCTTGCCGGTACCCGCGACCAGGTTGAACGAGGCTGTCGGCATGCTCTTTCCTCAAACAGGCAAGCCGCTGCGTTTTTTTTGTGAGTCAACGTCGGGGCAGCATATGGCGGGATTGCCCGCTGGCGAAAGTTGCAGCGCACTCCAGATTGCCGTTCTGTTGGCGAATCGGCGCGGTGCCTTGTCTGCGATCGAATGGTCCCAGCTTTGGACTGCCGCCGAAAGTCTTGCCGAGCGCTTTGACGGTGTGGTTGAAGGGCCAGAACAAGACCACGTCATTCAAAAAGCACAAGCGCTTGATGAACTCTGTGCCGGGCTTGATGCCCAGGTGGGGCTGACTTTGCAGATACCCAACCCCGTGCTTGTCAATACCTTGCTAGGTACATTGACCGAAGTTGGTTTCGTGCGTGTTGCTCAGGGTATGGCATGGGTAGCCGAGTCCGGGGTGGCACGTTTCACGTTGTTGTTTAACGGTGTTCCTCTATCCGACCTTGGCAGCCCTGAGGTCAGTCGTCTTGATCTTTTACTTGATTTGCCGAATACGCCGGCGGATGCACAGGCGTTTAGCCGCATGGCCAGTGTCGGACGCGATTTGGCGCAGCGTCTCGATGCTGTTTTACTCGACGATCAAGGGCGTCCGGTTGCTGAAGGGTCCGATTCAACCATTGACAAGCAATTGGCTGCTCTTTATGGTCAGTTGGGTCAGGCAGGGTTTGAGCCCGGTACGTTGCGAACCAACAGGCTGTTTTCATGACTGAAATTTCCAGCGTGCCTGCCGAAGTCATGCAGCAGGCGGAATCTTTGCGCGTCCAGATCAACGAGCACAACACCAGGTACTACGTCTATGACGCGCCGGTTGTGTCCGATGCGGAATATGATCGTCTGATGCGCCAGCTTCAGGCGCTCGAACATCAATATCCTTCGATTGTTTCCCCGCTGTCGCCCACGCAAAGGGTAGGGGGCGCACCGATTGCTGCATTTGATACGGTCAGGCATGCCTTACCCATGTTGTCGCTGGACAATGCTTTTGACGATACCGATGTTGTTGCGTTTGATCGCAGGGTATCTGAAAGTTTGCGCGATAGTGGTTTGTTGGGCTTGCAGGGTCAGGTGAAATATCTGGCCGAATACAAGTTCGACGGGTTAGCGGTTTCCCTGCGTTATGAACGTGGCGTGCTGGTGCAGGCAGCAACCCGTGGTGACGGCCTTCAGGGCGAGGACGTTACACATAACATCAGAACCATACGTTCCATACCTTTGCAGCTGGGTGCCGGCGCGCCTGATGTCCTGGAAGTGCGCGGTGAAGTTTTCATGAACACCCGGGATTTCCAGCGCTTGAACCAACAGCAGCAGTCTCGCAGTGAAAAGATCTTCGTCAATCCGCGTAATGCGGCGGCAGGTAGTTTACGTCAGCTTGACCCGCGCATCGCTGCGCGTCGGCCCTTGCGTTTCTTCGCTTATGGATGGGGCCAGACCACGGGTACGGTTCTGCCTGAACAGTCCGGGATGCTCGAATGGTTGTCCCGTCTGGGTTTGCCAGTAAACCCCGATCGCCGGGTCGTTGAAGGGGTTTCTGGTCTGCTTGCGTTTTATTCTGAAGTGGGTCAGCGTCGCGCCAGTTTGCCTTTTGATATTGATGGCGTTGTCTATAAGGTGGACAGCCTTCGGGCTCAGGAAGTCCTTGGTTTTGTAGCGCGTGCCCCGCGCTTTGCGCTGGCGCATAAATTCCCGGCGCAAGAAGAAACGACAACCTTGCTGGGCATTGATATTCAGGTCGGTCGCACGGGGGCGATTACGCCGGTCGCTCGACTCATGCCAGTGTTCGTGGGTGGGGTGACTGTCACTAACGCTACGCTGCACAATGAAGATGAAATCCGGCGAAAAGATGTGCGCATTGGCGATACTGTCATTGTGCGTCGTGCCGGGGACGTCATCCCGGAGGTTGTCGGCCCCATTCTCGAGCGCCGGCCTGATGACGCACGGTTTTTTGACATGCCGTCCCATTGCCCTGTGTGTGGCTCAGCTATTCATCGATCCCCCGACGAGTCAATTTCTCGTTGCACCGGGGGGTTGTTTTGTGCCGCACAGCGTAAGCAAAGCCTCTTGCACGCGGCGGGACGTAAAGCGCTCGATGTCGAAGGGCTGGGTGAAAAGCTGGTCGACCAACTGGTAGATAGCGGTCGTGTAAAGTCACTGGCCGATCTTTTTACCTTGCGCGTTGAGGATTTGCTGTTATTTGATCGCATGGGGCGTAAATCGGCCGAAAATCTGGTGGCTGCTTTGGAAAAAGCCCGTACGCCAACGCTTGGCCGTTTGTTGTTTGCGTTGGGGATTCGCCATGTAGGAGAAACAACCGCCCGCGATCTGGCGCGCCATTTTGGGTCGCTGGCAGCCGTTGTCGCTGCCGATGAGTCTGCCTTGCTGGCCGTACCCGATGTGGGCCCGATTGTGGCGCAGTCAATTCTGGAATTCTTCTCTGAGGCGCATAACCTTGAGGTTATCAATGCCCTTGAAAAAACGGGTGTGCAGCCGCAATCAGATGCAGAACCAGTGCGTCAATTGCTTGCCGGCAAAACATTGGTGTTGACGGGGACGTTGCCCTCACTGTCACGTGACGAGGCGACCCGTATGATTATGGCCTCAGGGGGTAAAGTCAGTGGTTCGGTTTCTCGCAAGACGGCGTATGTGGTGGCCGGCGAAGAAGCTGGCAGCAAGCTGGCCAAGGCGGAAGAGTTGGGTGTGCCAGTTCTTGATGAGGCGGGCTTGCTGGCATTATTGGCCAGCGATTCATGAAGCGTTGCACGCAGCGTAACGCCACTTCAAAAAAACGGCCTTACATTCGTTTCGGAATGTAAGGCCGTTCTGAGGATGGCCTGGCACAGGAGGCAAGGCCAATCTGCACATGTTACTGGATTTTTGCTTGTTCCATCAGGCTTTGCTGGAACTTGGCCAGTTTTTCCTGGCGCATCATTTCTTCAAGCTGGGGTTTAACCTCGGCCAGCTCAGGGAAGCTGACAGGGCGGGAGTCTTCAACCTGAACAATGTGCCAGCCAAATTGCGTTTTGACAGGTTCTTGCGTCATTTCGCCTTTTTTCAGGCTTTCGACCGCTTGTGCAAATTCAGGCACGTAGCTGGTGGATTGTGACCAGCCCAGTTCGCCGCCTTTTTGTCCGCTACCCGGATCAATCGAGTTTTTCTTGGCGGCGTCTTCAAAGCTGACTTCTTTGGCCTTGAGTTGTTTGATCAGTTCTTTGGCCTTATCTTCCTCGGCAACCAGGATGTGGCGAACCTGATATTCGTTGCGATTTGCCTGGTCTTTCTTGATGGCTTCGTATTCTTCTTTAAGTTCGGCTTCGCTGATCGGGTTCTTCTTCAGATAGTCTTCCATCAGGGCACGCACCAGAATGCTTTGGCGTGCCAGGTCAAGTTCCTGTTTGACATTATCCAGTCGATCAATCTTCGCACGCTCGGCCGCCTGTACAGCGACCATACGACCGATCATTTCCTGTTTAACCTGCTCGCGCAGCTGCGGTGAGTCTTGAGCCCCCTGACTGATCAGCAAGCTGACGAACTGATCAACCTGGGCCTGAGTGATAGGCTTGCCATTGACGGTCGCAACATTCTGGGCATAAACAGGCAGTGAAATGACACAGGCTGCAGCGAACATGACGAGTTTTTTCATAAACTTCCTTGTTTAATTGACCGAGGCTGCAATAGCCAGGGCATGAATGGGAAAGGGGATTAAATCGGTGAGCTGATCATACACGAGGCGATGACGCTGCAAAGGCTTCATTCCGCCAAATTGCGGGCTGCTGATGATAACCCGGAAGTGGCTTGCACCAGACTGGCTGCCGGCATGGCCAGCATGCAGGTGCGATTCATCGATAATTTCCAGGTGTGTCGGTTGCAATGATTGCAAGCGCTCCCGGATTTGGTCGGCAAGGAGTGTGGTCATGGCAGAAGTCAGTGTTCAGAAGAGTCTTTTATGTAGCGGCTGAGCCAGATGGATTGTGCGATGACAAACACCAATAGCAGAATCATCAAACCGAATACCTTGAAATTTACCCATTGGGTTTCAGTGTATTGACCTGAAAAAGCCACATAGAGGTTCAAGGCCCCGGAGGCCAGGAAAAACACGCTCCAGCTGTAGGTCATTTTGTCCCAGATAGCGGGCGGAAGTTCAATTTGCGACCCCATGACTTTTTGCAGCAGGTTTCGCTTGAAAAAGACCCTGCCGCACATTAATATGCCCGCAAAAATCCAATACAGTACTGTAGGTTTCCATTTGATAAAGGCGTCATCCTGAAAA
>CAYTSJ010000037.1:0-10503 GCA_964440385.1 uncultured Pusillimonas sp.
CTCTGGAGTCTGGCGCTTGCCGCCGCAGTGCTCGCTTTGCTAGGGGTGCTATCAGCCAGTCAGTATAGTTTCCGATGGGAAACCACCTTGCTGACTCCGGACATTTTTGTGAGTCTGACCAAGACACTGGGATGGCTGCCGGCGCTACTGGGTTTTGCACAACCCTCCGCCGATATCATTACCCAAAGCGTCAGCCCGTCTTCTGCCCTAATGTCAGAGAGTTCAGGCCCCATGTGGTCGCAATGGCTGGTCGGCTGCGTCATCACCTACGGCGTGCTACCGCGACTTCTGGCCTTGCTGGGTTGCCTGCTGCTGACACGCTACAAACTAAAGCATTACCGTTTCGATGCGCACCTGCCCGGTCTGGCCGAGTTACGCCCCCGACTGATGCCGGACAGCCGCAGCACCGGTATCGACGCGCCAGCACCCTGTATGGAAATGTCCGCCAAGGTTAATCAAAGTGCCCTGAAGCCATACCCGGGCGGTATGAATGCCTTGGCAGGGCTTGAGCTGGCCGACGACATCGAATGGCCACCCGATGCCTTAATGGATCTGGGCGCTGACCTGGGGCGCATCGACACCCGCTCGCAACGTCACCAACTTGAAGATCGACTCAAATCAAGCCAATTTGAACACTTGATCATCGTCTGCGATGGTCGCCAAACACCCGACCGCGGCACCGTCCAGTACCTTAAATCACTGACACGCCTGTGCAAGCATCTGCACATCATCATTCTGCCGCCTGCCCAAAACGATGAACCCCATCGTGCGATCCTGTGGCAAAGCGAACTGGAGCGGATGGGCCTTGACCCGGCAAACACCCATATTGACATGGCACAATTCCGTTCATAAACCAGAGCTCTCGAAGCAACACGCATGGCAACACCCACACCCCACCTTCTGCCAACCTCGCCAATGGCCATTGCTGTTGCAGGCCATACCAACACCGGCAAAACGTCGTTGCTTCGCACCCTGACACGAAACCCCGACTTCGGAGAGGTTAAAGACAGCCCGGGCACAACCCGACACGTTGAGGGCATTCAGCTGCTCATCGACGAAACACCTGTCATCGAGTTCTTCGATACCCCCGGGATTGAAGACGCCATGGGTCTTACTGACTACATTGAACACCTGTGCCCCCGTGAAGAACGCCTGGACGCCTACGAGCGAATTGACCGCTTTCTTGATTCACCGGAGAGTCGACGCCGGTTTGAACAAGAAGCGCGTGTTTTAAAGAAAATGCTGGAGAGCGACGCCGCCCTTTATGTCATCGACACCCGTGACCCCCTGCTTGGCAAACACAAAGAAGAATTAACCCTACTGGCATCGTGTGGTCGCCCCATATTGCCGGTGCTCAACTTTACCCGGCACAAATACCATCGCGTCGATGAGTGGCGCGAAGGCCTTAGCCGGCTGAACCTGCATGCCATGGTCGAGTTCGACACGGTGGCTCCGCCCCTGGACGGCGAAGACCAGCTTTATGAGAAGCTGGGCGTTTTACTCGATCGTCACGCAACCACACTTAAAGCACTGCAAGAAAACATCCATCAGCAACGCAGCAGGCGCCGGCAAGAAGCGAACCGGCTGGTGGCCGAGCTCTTGGTTGACGTCGCAGCCCTTCGCATCAGCTCGCAAACCGACGACGCTGCGCTGTTAGAAAACACCCGGGTTTTACGGGATCTGGTCAGGCAACGTGAGCTGCACTGCCTTCAAGCCTTGCTGAAACATTACAACTTTCGCCGCGACGATTTCCTTCAACATAGCCTGCCTCTTGAAGGCGAGCGATGGGGAACGGATTTATTCAGCCCCCAAACCCTGAAAGAAGCCGGCATCGAACTGGGCAAAGGCGCTGCGGCCGGAGCCGCAGCAGGTTTTACGGTCGATTTGATCAGCGCGGGTCTGAGTCTGGGCTCGGGTACCCTGATTGGTGCCGCCGTCGGTGGGGCATGGCAAGGTCTGGACCGCTTTGGAAAGCGACTGCTCGGCAGATTGCGTGGTTTCCAGGAAATCAGTGTGGATGATACGGTGATCCGTTTGCTGGCGGCACGCCAGATGGCCTTGATTGAGGCCCTGGAACAACGTGGTCACGCGGCACGGGACCCAATCACGATTGATATCGAACGTGTTGTCGGATTCCATGACCCGCAACTGCCAGACACCCTTGTGGAAACACGCAGTAACCCGCAGTGGTCAACCCTGGGTGAGCAGTTCGAACCTTCGGTGCGGCGTCAGCGCCTCATCGAAAGATTGGCCCAGACCCTCGGAGACGTTGCTGAGGCCGCTTAGTACTCCGAGGCCTGCCCGGTGATCGCAACCCCCAACCGTACCAGCCGATGAGCACAGTCATCGAGCAACCGCGTCAGCCATGAACGACGTTCGTGGTGCAACAGCGTCACCACCTGGCTGCTTTCGAGCAGCTGGTTCTCAAGATGCGCTTTCAGTTGCGCCGCAAATTCGGCATCATCAACATAGACGTTGGCCTCGCGGGCCAATAACAGGCTGAACGGGTCCATGTTGGCTGAGCCAACCATTGCACGTCCGTCGATAACGGCCACCTTCGCATGCAAGTAACTGGGCATGTATTCGTAAATCTGGATGCCCTGCAAAAGCAACTTGCCGTACATGCTGCGACACGCCCGAAACTGCAAGGTATATTCGGAACGCCCTTGAAGCAACAAACGCACCCTGACCCCCCTTGCTGCGGCCTCTTGCAAAGCGGTTTGAAGCGCCTTGCCTGGCAGAAAATACGAATTTGCAATCAAGACATCATGTCGAGCACGGTAAATCGCACTGATATACGCCGACTCAATGTTCTTTCGAAAACGTACATTGTCGCGAAATAACGCTGCCGCCCGCACACCGTCCGGCACAGGCGGGGAACGCTCGGCCAGCAACTGGTCTCGACGACGGCGCCAGCCTCGCACCCGCCGGTAAAACGCTGGCCAATCACTGCGATGACGCCAGGCCATACGCATCCACAAGTCTGACTGCGCCCGAAACAAGTCCTGCACAATCGGACCCCTAACCTCTACCGCAAAATCAAAGCGGGGCTTCAAGCCCTGGCCTGTGTCAGGCACATCGACGTAATCATCCAGCACATTAATGCCACCCACAAAGGCGAGGCTCTGATCGATGACGACCACCTTGCGGTGCAAACGTCGCAACCGGCGCAAACTGAAACGATAAAATTCGACGCCTTCTGGTTCCGGGCGATACACCCGGAATCGCGCCCCCATCTGTTCGAATCGCTCAGCCAGAACTTTGGCGTGGCGGGCACTGCCAAAGCCATCGACCACGACACGCACCCGAACACCTCGCGCGCAGGCCGCTTGCAAGTGAGCGAGCAATTGCAGCCCGGTATCATCAAGATTGAAAATATAAGTTTCCAGATGGATACTGAAACGCGCACGGTCGATCGCCGCAAACAAGGCTGGAAAAAATTCACCGCCATTCTGCAGCAGCGTGATAGCGTTGCCCGCCCGCCAACGGACAAAGTCCGGGTAACGGTCAGCACCCGACCGTGTCACGGCAGTTCAAGCTCTGTGAAGATGGGCGCATGATCTGACCACTGCGACCATGGCTTACCATGCAGCACTCTCGCACTGCGTACCGCAAAGCCGCGTTGGTAAATACGGTCAAGCCGAAGCCAGGGAAACGCAGCGGGAAATGTACGTGGCGGTAACGTGGCTCTGGCCATCCCGTCAACGCCAAGCTCGCGAGGACGCTCAACCAGGCCAGAATGGCTACCAAGACGGCCAAGCCCCTGGCGCAGCGCCTTGATTTTCCCCGGCAAGGTCAAGGGACCAGGGTGAGCGGTATGCGGAGCCACTGAAAAGACCTCATAAAGGCCCAGCTGCTCGACAAACAAGGGGGCCAGACGATTATTCCAGTCGTTGAAATCTCCGGCAATCAGCAAAGGGGCATCATCGGGTACAAGGCGCTTGATACGCTCGACCAAGGCGTTTATTTGACGCGAACGTCCGCCCGCAAACAACCCCAGATGAACCACTAGACAATGCACCTGGGTCGAGTGCATCTCAACGACCACGTGCAACAAACCGCGTTGCTCGAGCCGGTGATCGGAAACGTCTTCGTTTTCGTATTCAAGGATGGTGTAGCGCGACAACAAGGCATTGCCATGGTCGGTGTGTGTCCTGATGGCATTGCGCCCATAGCACACCCCCATGTCTAACGCCGCACCCAACGATTCGTGCTGGGCATCGAGCACGCTGCGCCGGTGGTTACGCCCCTGAACCTCTTGCAGAAAAAGCAAATCGGGCCGCAGCCCATACAACCCCAACCGCAGCTGGGACAAGGAATCGCGCACGCCCGTGGCGGAACGACCCTTGTGAATGTTGTAGCTGACGACCCGAATGACCGACATCGTGGTTCGGCCCGAAGCGGCTTAGGCCGCGGGCGTTTCAGTTTTACGCAAGCGAATATGTAACTCGCGCAATTGCTTGTCGTCGACGGGCGACGGTGCCTGAGTCAGCAGACACTGGGCACGCTGGGTTTTGGGGAATGCAATCACGTCGCGAATCGACTCGGCACCGGTCATCATGGTGACCAGACGATCGAGACCGAATGCAATGCCACCGTGCGGCGGCGCACCGTATTGCAGGGCATCCAGCAGGAAGCCGAATTTTTCGGCGGCTTCTTCAGCACCGATATTCAGGGCACGGAACACCTTGCTCTGAACGTCGGCACGGTGAATACGAACAGAACCACCACCGATTTCCCAGCCATTGAGCACAATGTCGTACGCCTTGGCCAAAGCACTGGCCGGATCGGACTCAAGCAGCTCTTCGTGACCATCTTTGGGGCTGGTGAACGGATGGTGTGCCGCAAAGTAACGCCCTTCTTGCGGGTCGTATTCGAACATCGGGAAGTCAACCACCCACAATGGTTTCCAGCCGGCCTGGAAGAGACCTTTTTCTTTGCCAAATGTGCTGTGACCGATCTTGACGCGCAAGGCACCCATCGCATCGTTAACGACCTTGGTTTTATCGGCGCCGAAGAAAATCAGGTCACCGCTTTGAGCCCCGGTACGTGCGATCAGTTGAGTGAGTGCCTGGGTGTGGATGTTTTTAACGATCGGTGACTGCAGACCATCGGGAATGCTGGCCGCATCGTTGACCTTGATGTACGCCAACCCCTTGGCGCCATAGATGGCCACAAACTTGGTATAGGCGTCAATTTCGCTGCGCGGCATTTCTGCACCACCCGGCACACGCATGGCCACAACGCGGCTGCCAGGATCATTGGCGGGGGCGGAGAACACTTTGAAGTCAACATCGGCCATGAGGTCGGAAATATCGACAAATTCGAGGTTGACACGCAGATCGGGCTTATCGGAACCAAAACGACGCATCGCCTCGGCCCAGGTCATAGTGGGGAATTCAGCTGGCAAGTCAACATCTTGAACCGACTTGAACACATGACGCAACATGCCTTCAAACATGTCACGAATCTCGGCTTCGCTAAGGAACGAAGTTTCGCAATCGATTTGTGTAAATTCAGGTTGACGGTCGGCGCGCAAGTCTTCGTCGCGGAAGCACTTGGTAATTTGGTAGTAACGGTCAAAACCAGCCACCATCAGCATTTGCTTGAACAACTGGGGGGACTGGGGCAAGGCAAAAAACTCGCCCGCATTCACTCGCGAGGGCACCAGGTAGTCACGCGCCCCTTCGGGTGTGCTTTTGGTCAGCATCGGGGTTTCAATATCGATGAAACCGAGGCCATCGAGGAATTTACGAACTTCAATGGAAACCCGGTAACGCAGCATCAGGTTACGTTGCATTTGCGGGCGACGCAGGTCAAGCACGCGGTGTGTCAGGCGTGTCGTTTCAGACAGATTGTCGTCATCCAGCTGGAAGGGTGGTGTTACCGAAGCATTCAAGATTTCGATTTCACGGCACAAGATTTCGACTTCACCGGACGCCAGTTCTGTATTAGCGGTCCCTGCAGGACGCTCGCGTACCAACCCGGTAATGCGTACACAGAATTCATTACGGATGCGTTCAGCGATTTCGAACGCCGTAACGTTGTCGGGGTCAACAACCACCTGCGCCAAACCTGCACGGTCGCGCAAGTCGATAAAAATAACGCCACCGTGGTCACGACGACGATGGACCCAGCCAAACAGTGTGACAGTCTGGCCCAGGTGGGCTTTACCAACCTCGCCGGTATAGCAAGTACGCATGAAAGAACTCCGTAAATAAACTGGTTAATGCTTCACTGCCGGCATCAGGGCCGGTCTGGTGGATGCTGCCCGGACGCTACCGCGGAGGCCGCGGCAGCCGCATTCAGGGCGGCATCGTCAAATTCGGAACGCTGGGCACCCGGCGCCACAACCCCCATGGACACGATGTACTTCAGCGCTGCGTCAACACTCATGTCGAGCACCTGCACATCGGCGCGCGGCATCATCAAAAAGAAACCTGACGTCGGATTTGGTGTGGTGGGCACATAGACACTGACATAATCACCGTCTAACCGGGCAGCAACTTCACCCGTGGGCGTACCGGTAAGAAAAGCGATGGTCCATGCACCCTGCCGGGGATATTGCACCAGCACGGCCTCGCGGAAGGCCTGACCACCGGGCGACAGCACGGTATCGCTGACCTGCTTGACCGAATTATAAATGGAACGTACCAGCGGGATTTTGCCGAGCAGAAGCTCCCAGCGGTCGACAAAAGCCCGGCCGATAAAATTGGCGCCGGCCAAACCGCTGAAAAAAACCACAAATAAAACCAGCAAAAGCTGGAAGCCGGGGATGCGCACCCCGAACAGGGACTGTGAGGTCAAGAATGAAGGCACCACGCCCTCGAGCGTGGTGAACACCAAAGACAATACCCACAGCGTAATGACCAGCGGGATCCAGATCAGGAGACCGGTGATGAAATAGCGCTTGAAATGGCGCATGCGGAATCAGCCGGCAGACGACGGGGCGGTCGTCGAGGCAGGTGCCGGGCTGGTTGCCGGGGCAGCAGAAGACGTCGAGGCCTCGGAAGAAGAGGCACCAGAGGACGCCGAAGGCGCGGCTGCACCGGTAGTTTTGTTGTCATTGCCGCGAAAGTCAGTGACGTACCAACCCGACCCTTTCAGCTGAAAACCGGCCGCAGTAACCTGCTTGGCGTAGGTTGACTGACCGCATTGCGGACACTCTGTGAGCAGAGGATCAGAAATTTTTTGCAATACATCTTGGGCATGGCCGCAAGCACTACATTTGTAAGCGTAAATAGGCATGATAGTGACCCCGATTGAGGCGTAGTTCAACCTCTCATTTTAGCGGTTTTTAAGGTGTTCTACCCGTAGCTGAGACGCACGGGCAGAACGCTGTCACGCCATATATTGGGGCACCCTGGCATTCTGCAAGCATCGGGATGAAAGTTGAAGTATCCTAAAGGGCTAAGTGCTCTATTTTTTCAGGAAAACGACGGGATGACGAGCCCTAACCAACCCACCGCAGCCCAGAACGGTGCTGCTGCCAACAGCCAGCCCTACACCTTTTCGCTGCGGGCCCAAAAAATCACCAGCTCTACCATTCGGGAAATCCTGAAGGTCACTGAACGGCCGGAAATTATCTCTTTCGCAGGCGGTCTTCCCGCCGCCAAGGGTTTCCCGGTTGACACCATCAGCGCTGCTTTCGAGCGCGTCCTCGATCACAACGGTCGCGCTGCGCTTCAGTACGGCCCCACCGAAGGCTTTGGCCCGTTGCGCGAATGGGTAACACAAGACCTCAAACGTGTCGGCGCCCACGATGTCAACGTCAATCAGGTACTGATTGTTTCTGGCTCTCAGCAGGCTCTCGATCTGTTGGGCAAACTGTTCATTGACCCGGGCAGCAAAGTGCTGGTCGAGGCCCCAAGTTATCTGGGGGCCCTGCAGTCATTTTCATTATTTGAACCCGAATACATCGCCGTACCTACCGATGAACAGGGCCTGATCCCTGAAGGCCTGACCGATGATCGCGTTGCCGGCGCACGGTTCATTTATGCTTTACCCAATTTCCAGAACCCCACGGGTCGCACCCTGAATCTCGAACGCCGCAAGGCACTGGTCAAGCGCTGCGCACAAGCCAATGTGCCCATCATCGAAGACGACCCTTACGGTGACCTTCGCTATGCCGGCGAGGCCCTGCCAGGCCTGTTGGCCCTGGGCCGGGAGGCCGGGGCAACCGTCATTCGACTGGGCAGTTTTTCCAAAGTACTGGCGCCGGGTCTTCGGCTGGGTTACATCGTGGCTCCCGAGGCCATTATCTCCAAGCTGGTGCAAATCAAACAGGCCACCGACCTTCACACCGCCACCCTCACGCAAATGGCTGTCTACGAGGCCATTCAAGACGGTTTCCTTGATTTTCACCTGCCCGCAGTTCGCGATATTTATAAAGAGCAGTGCGGCTTCATGCTCGACGCCATGGCGCAGTACTTCCCCAAAGAGGCGCACTGGACACGCCCTGAAGGCGGTATGTTCATCTGGGTCACGCTGCCCGAACACATCAATGCCTACGAATTGCTCGATCGCGCCATTGCCAACAACGTTGCCTTTGTACCAGGGGAACCGTTTTACGCAGGCACCGAAGCCAAACGCAATACCCTGCGTTTAAGCTTCGTGACCGTCTCTGAAGAGCGTATCCGCGAAGGCATTGAAACTCTGGGCCGCCTCATCGCCGAAACCCCCGTCAGCAAAGCAGCGTGAGCGCGACCCCGCATCAAAAACCCGACCTGTCCGACATTCACCACGATGACTGGGTAGCGCGTTACCTGCCCGCATCGTGGGGGCCATACGCGCGACTTTGTCGGCTAGATCGCCCCGTAGGCACCTGGCTGACGCTGCTGCCTTGTCTGGCGGCTTTGGTACAGGCGTCTGAAGGCTTCCCGACACTGTTCCGGCTTTTTATTTTCTCGCTGGGCGCCCTGCTGATGCGCGGGGTTGGCTGCACCATCAACGACATCTTCGATCGCGATATTGACCACAAGGTTGAGCGCACCCGTTTTCGCCCCCTGACCAGCGGTCAGCTCACCCTTAAAAATGCCCTCTGGTTTTTGCTCGGGCAGTTTGCTGTTTGCGGGCTTCTATTGTTCGCAGTCAACGAATACAGCCGCTGGCTGGCGGTGTTGCTGGTCCCCATCGTTATTATCTACCCGCTGTGCAAACGGTTTACCTATTGGCCCCAGGTGGTGTTGGGCATAGGCTTTAACTGGGGCATGCTGATGGCATGGTCAGATGTCCAGAATACAGTACCACTTGCCGCCATCGCCATGTGGGTTGGCGCGGTCCTTTGGCAGGTGGGTTACGACACGATTTATGCTTATGTCGATGTGCGTGATGACCTGAAGCTCGGGGTCAAATCAACCGCCATGCGTTTTGGCCAGCACGGCAAGGCATGGATTGGCGGGTTTTACCTGGCAACCATGGCCTTGTGGGTTTACAGTGGTATCGCCCTCGGTTTGTCATGGGCCTATTTTTTGATCCTTGCTATCATTGCCGGGCATTTCATCTGGCAGCTTCGGGTGTTCAGCCTGGCCCACCCCGACCGTAATTTCATGCTGTTCCGGGCCAACATGACCCCCGGCGTATTGCTGATCGCCGCCGCCTTGGGTGGCACGTTAATCAAATAATAAGGGTTAATCGCCATGCCTTCGTTTATTGAAGCTGTAGCAACGGCGCTGTTTGCTATTGCTATCATTCATACGTTTTCAGTTCCAGTCTTTGCCCGCCTGGCTAACCGGCATGGGCCGAATGCAGGCTTATGGCATTTACTAGCCGAGGTCGAAACCGTTTTTGGTGTCTGGGCATTTGTGCTGGTTGTCGTCATGGCCATTTCAATGGGCGGCTCCGCGGCGGTTGATTACGTCGACGCACGTAACTTTACCGAGCCCCTGTTTGTTTTTGCGATCATGGTTGTTGCGGCCAGCAAACCCATTCTGGATCTGGTCGGCTTGCTGGTACGCGCACTGGCCAGACTCGTACCCGTCAATAAAGAAGTCTCGACATTTTTCATTACGCTTTCCCTTGTGCCTTTAGCGGGTTCGTTCATCACCGAACCGGCCGCCATGACACTTGCGGCCTTGCTGCTGCGTGACGCCTATTTCGCTCGTATCGGCCAGGCCGGTTTCAAGTACCTTACGCTTGGGGTTTTGTTCGTCAACATCTCGATTGGTGGCGTCTTGACCGCCTACGCAGCGCCTCCGGTTCTGATGGTGGCTAACACCTTCGGCTGGGACTCTGCCTACATGGTCACCCACTTCGGCTGGCGCGCTGCTGCTGCTGTTGTACTTAATGCCCTGCTGCTCACCCTGGTGGTCCGCAAGCACCTGGTCACCCAGGAAATTGGAACGGGCAAAGGCCTCAATGCCGATGACGAAGCCCAGGATACCCGTCCACCCGCACCGATGTGGGTCATGGCCATCCATTTGGGCTTCCTGGTCTCAATTGTTCTCACCGCCCATTACCCTGACATGTTCCTGGGTCTGTTAATGATGTTCATTGGCTTTGCAT
>CAYTSJ010000038.1:0-10435 GCA_964440385.1 uncultured Pusillimonas sp.
GGGGTCTTGCGGATTGTTGATGACAGCCAACGTCGGCCCGGTCAGCGGAGCCTTAAAGAAATGGCTGGCCTGAGCCGCTCCATTTACAAAAACGACAGCGTTTCCGGTAGAGGAGGCGAGGTCTCTCTGGACCGGAAAACGTGCACGTCGTTGCCCGGCCAGCGTACCAAACCACGATGACAATGCGCCGGCACCTTCGAGAACCTGAGGGTCGGCAACCCCGCTGAAGACGAAGGGCAGAATCAGTGGGGTAATGTCACGAGGATCAAAAAAGGGTAATGGTAGAAGTGACAGGTCATTGGGCAGCGGGAGCGGGTCAAGCGCAAGCTCAAGCGTACTGTTGTTGCTGACGTTGACCCACAGACTGGAGTGCAGAGGATCTTCACACTCAAGCGTATAGTGCCCGATAAGCTGGAGGCGTAATTGATTGATCGCTGTGATCAGATGGGGCGGAAGGGGGATGGTTCTTTGCAGAGGTTGTCCAGCGGTGTTTGTGGGTACCGGAATGGTTGCAGCAACCTCATCATTGAGCAGGATATTGATGTGTGACAGATCGGGAAGCAGCGACGGAGAGTAGGCGTAGCCCAGATTGAGTCTCGCTGCTCTGACTACTTCATCGGCGCGAATACTGAACGGAAGCGTGTTGCTGGCGTCGACGCCTCGCAGGTTCAATGGGTATTGGGCCCCAAGCGCCTTGAGGGTCAGGGTCTGGTTAGGTAAGAACGAGGGTTTCTCAGGCTCGAGCGCTGTCTCGGTTAATGTTGTTGCCGAAGGGTTTTTTGTGGAAGCAGTGGTGACGGTTGGCTCAACTGGTGCCGGCATCGGGGCTTTAGGGCTCTGGGCCAGAGCACCCGTCATCAATAAGCCTGGTAGCAGCCCGCCAAGCCAGACTTTCCAGTGCTTGGGTCGAACCACAGACAATATCCCTGTACATATGAGGCCGCAAACCAGACGGTGCGCTGCTACGTGCAAGGAATTAAGTGGATGAGCAGGTACGGGTTGCGTCATTGTGCCAGAGTCCTTGTTTGATTCATGCCGCTGAAATCTCTGTGCTGGTTTGCTTCAGGATCCAGAACGCCCAAGAGAGAAAGTCCTGGTAGGCAGGGCTGTCAGGTCGGTGTTCAATCAAGGTTTTGCCAAACGCCAGGGCTTCACCGACGCTTGGATCGAACTGAACCAGCCCGATGGTTTTACCAGGTAGCTGGTCGCGCATGGTTTGAATTACGTCATTACACAATGCTTTGCCGGCGTCGAATTGGTTAACCAGAAAGCTGTACTCAAGGAAGTCTTCCCGCCCAGAGCAGAAGATAGTGACCAGTTTTTCCATTTGCGGCAGGGTCGCATACGAGGCCGCGTCAGCAAGCGTGACGATGATGACCAGGTTCGCTGCCAAGAGGGCTTGTTTCAGGTAAACCGATGGCCCGGGCGGGGTGTCAATTACGATCATGGTGTCTGTTGACAAGGGCAGACGGTCAAGGCTGCGTTGCAGCCAGTCGGTGTCGGTGGCCAGCAGTGTTTCAAACTGGTGGCGGTCAGTTTCATTGACGATACCGTAGGGCATTACCGCAAGACCGGCATCAACCTGCCAGGCGCTTTCACGCCAGTCGCGGTCTTCGAGCGTTGCCCTCGACAACCCATCGAGGTTGTCATTGCGGTCGCCGAAGTGCAGGTGCAAGGCATTTTGGGGGTCAAGGTCGACCCCCAGCACAGGCAGCCCTGCCTGGAACAGAGCCATTGCCAGATTGGCTGAGACCGTGCTTTTACCGACGCCACCTTTAGCAGAAACAATTGCGATTTTTTTCACGGGAGGTTCATCCCCGACGCAAGGGTGTGTCGCTGGACGATGCCAGCCGGTTAAACAGGCTCTTGAGGGGGGTTTGCCCATTTTGCGCAGCAGCAGCTGGCGCTTTGGTTGGGGGAATGGGCCCCGTTGCACCAACGATAAAAGGAGGGACTGCGCGTTGCGGGCTGCTGGCCGACGCGGTTTCTGTAGCAACGGTTTGAGTGTTTTCGTGCCCCTCAAGAGGCTGGCGTGCAGAAAACAGCCTGGACGCTTGAGTACTGCCTACCATCGCAGACAGGGTGGGAGCAGGTTCACGGATAGCCGGCGCTGGTGGCATGGCAGAGGGCGCCACACTGCGAAACCATGAAGTTTTGGACGGTTCGATGGTGGGTGACATTTGAGCCACCATGCTGGCGGGTACTGCTGCTTTGGGTTGCAAAACGGTCTTTTGCAGCGCGACTGCTTCGTCAGGCATGGCAAAATCAACCACAGGTACCGAGGGTACTTGTGACCTTGCATTGAGAGCGCTGCGGAAGGTTTCAGCAATTTTTGCCGGAGGAACCGGGTCTTGATGAAGCCGGATTGCATCCAGTAACGGCCAGCGTTGTCGTGCGCCCAGGCTTTGTTCGGTACGGGCGATTTCTTTATATTGCGATGGCGTCCCGTCAAACTGGCGGAAAAGGTTTTGAATATCGGTATCCTGACTCATGTGTGATGCTCCGGTGTTCAGGGTGCGGTGTGATTTATCCGATGCCGCGATCGGAACCCAGCCGTTCAAGGCGGTACTCGACAGTGCCGAGTTCCGGGTCTAGCCCTGACTGAAACAGGCGCAGCGAGTTGTCCGCTCCTGATTGGTGCAGCCAGTGTTCATAAACCCCTTCCAGAAAGCCGGTCGACCAGTTCATGTTTTCTGGCAACATGCTGGTTTGCAATGGCGAGAGGTAGTGGCGAATAACCAGACACGAGTTCTCTTCAGCCACCATGGCCCAGCCCCAATTGATGGACTGCCAGAGGCTATTGATGGTCTGCTCAAGCGCCGCCAGTGTTGTCGCCTCGGGCAGAGGGTGTTGCCGGGCAAAGCGCTGACCCGTGCGACGCATCAGAAACCGTAAATTGTTCGGGGTCAGGTTTTCGGTTAATTCCTGGGCCAGTACAGCCAGGAACTCACGCCATTGCACAGAACACTGTTGCAGGCTGAGGTAACGGATCATTGCTTTGTCCATAAGAACCCGTAACGTAAAAGTTTTGAACCGCGTGCGGGCGGGACACAAGTTTCAGAGGTATTGCTCTGGTGCATGGTGATCATGCCTTTTGATGCAAGGCGGAGCTGCGGGTTTCCGGCCCGCATTCTTGACGCATAACCTTGCCTGGGTGCCAGCGGCCGTTGATGTGTAAGTATGTTAGCCGTTTGGATTAGGTTAATTCTATTAGAAATCAACACTTTTTTTAACCTTTCTTACGTAATTTCTTTAGTTTGGGCAGCCTGTGTTGTGTTGAGTTAACCCTGGGCATCATCTTGTTGCTGAAGGCGACGTGCTGCGCGTGCCCTGAGGCTGACAAACATTATGACGCCCAAAAGAACCGTAATCAGCAGGCCGACCAGTGCCAATAGCAGCGGTTGATGGGTAAAGAACAGTAGCGTGCGACGCATTGGCCCCAGGCTGCCGGTGTGATAGTTTTGGGTGTTATTCAGTGGAGCAACTTTTCCCGGCGTGAAGGTCACCCCCGCGCCCTGAATGTCAGGGATGCGTTGCGGGTCCAGCAAAGCCTCGGTGGCTGCCCGAAGTCGGGCAGATGAGTTTGCTGCAAGCACGATCACGGTCAGCCCGTCTGAAATGGGTGATTCAAAACCGGTCAGTACTGTCGAAGTGCTGCCAGGCACGAAGGCCTGTGTCTCTGGCGATGTAGGCGTCGACAAAAAAAGCGCTTTGAACAGCGACCACAGAGACTCCGGGTTTTCTCGGGCGTTGCCGGCTGTATCAATCGACGGCATAGATCCGGCCCAATCCCCTAAAGTTTCGCTCACCGGTCGGTCAGTAACGACAAGCACATCTTTATCAGCCAGTTGTTCGGTCTGGCCGGGCCGGGCCACAGTGACGTGGGTGGCCGGGTAGCCTGTTGAGGCTCCGATGCGACCCATTAAGGTCAAGAAGGTAGCGCGTGTCTCAAGGCTGGCCTCGGATTTCAGCAGCACGGTTGTCCTGGAAAGGTCTGCCCATTTTGAGAACGGAAACCCCGCGTTTGCGAAGGCGGCCATATCAGGCATGGCGATGAAATGGGGCAGGTGTGAAATGTCCAGTGTTGACTCGGCGTCGATTCGGCCGGCGACCGAGTCTGTGGGTATGTCTTTGCATTCACCCCGGGATAGATAATCGTAGTGAAAGTAGAACTCAAGCTCGGAATAGGCCGAGAGGTTGTTGACCGGCACTGATAAGGTGGCTTCGAGCCAACCGCTTTGGTGCGTGCCAGGAAATATCGAGCGCAGCTTTTCCGCGACGGCCAACGGGTTGCTGGCCGGTTCGAGCACCAGGGTTGAAAGCGGCATCCCGTTGATGCTGGTCAATAACCGGGCTTCAGATGACTTGGCGCGTGGCGTGTAGTGGTAGCGCAGCCTTACTGGGATACCCTTGCCTTCATTGTCGTAAAGGTCGGGCGGGAACCGAAGCCCCAGGCGCACCAGGTCGGGTGCAAAGCCTCGGGCCTGAAGTGGGCCTACCCCAGGAAGCTGTCCAAAACTGACGGGGCCGCGATCAGGTACCCAGCGCGGTGCATCATAGGCTTGGCGCGGTTCGGGGACAGAAACCGCTGTAATGTTTGCTGTGTGGCCGGTCAACGCCTTATCACCGAGCACCAGGGCCAGTGCTGCACGACGGATATCTTCGGGGGTCGGGCCTCGCATCACCAAAAGGCGGGCAGACGGATCTTTAGGGTGGGGGACGACAGACACCTGAGTACTCGGCGTTTCGGGCAAATCAAGCCCAGGAATGCGGGTGTTTTGATCAAGCAACACTACGGCATGTCCTGCGTCAGGCAATTGGTTGTCGAGTACGGTAAAACGGGCACCGCGATAGTCGGCCAGGACTCCGAACCAGGACGCTACCATTCCCGCCGCCTCCAAAGTGGTGGCATCAGTGCCGGAGGGCAGGACAAATGGCAGCGTCAGAATCTTGTGTGAACGGGGGTCGAAAAAAGGCTCAGGCAGGCTATCCAGACTATGATCAATGCGTTTTGGGCTGACACCGAGAGTGATTGACGTTTGCCGGCTGATTTCGACCCATAAGGAAGGGTCGCGCGGGTTTTCGCAGGTCAAGGTGTAATGACCGATCAGTTGCAGATTGATTTCTGAGTCTGGCGTCAGCCATTGGACGGGCAGCTCAATGGTGGCCTCAAGAGATTCGCCACCTTCTTCTTGCACGACAGGCAGCGTGGTCACATGCTTACCATCGATTTTGATATTCAGATGCGACAGCCCTTCAAGCAGTTGGGCCGAGTGGCGGTATTTCAGATTCAGAGCGGCTGATTCTGTCGTCAGGTAACGCGGCAGGTGCAGCGGCACGCTGTAGGTGGCATCAACGCCCCGTATCTCAAGATTACGGCTGAACCCCAGGTCTTCCAGGGTGTATTCAAGCGCCTGCAACGAGGGTTTTTCTGGTAGTTCCGGTTGTGCCCTGACGGCTGTTGCCAGCGCCAGCAGTAAAAGCGTACAGGCCAGTACCCGGCAAACCGCAGGCACATCTGAAATGAAACGCCGCCAGATCATGTGGAATCTGCCTTGTGTTCCGGAGGGGGTTTGGTCAGAGCTTCATCGTGCTTGCCCATGATACGGTCAAGCACCCCAGTGACCTTTTGGCTGGTAAGACCGACGAAAAGGCCAATACCACGTACGCCCACGTTAAAGACTTCGCCCAGGGCACGCAGCGGAGAATCAGGGGCAGCGGAGTTCCAGCTTGAAGCCCACAGGTCGGCGCGGGCAAACGTCATTTGGGTGTAATTGAACGTTTGTTCGGGTGACAGGGGTTCAAGGCGTACTCCCATGCGCTGGCCGTTACGCAGCACGACGGTGCAGGGTACGCTCGCCTCATCGTCACCCCTGGACAGAGTGACATCGACCAGGGTGCCCATCGGGATGTCAACTCCGGGAGGTAGCAAAACACCAAGCCCTTGCTCTGAGAAGTCGTTGGTGTCGCAATGATAAGCAGCACCGTCTGGGGTACGCACGATGGCAGGCAAAGTGGCCGAAACCCTAGGAAACTGTCTGATCTGGCGGCTTTCCAGCGAGACCGCCACGCAGGCGCCGCACAACAAGATGTTGAAGCTGGTCCATAGCATGTTCATGACGGTTGTCATCAACAGATCAAGGTTGTTGTAATTCATCACCAGCATTACAGCACCGACCAGAAAGCCGATGAGGTTCAGCGCCAGCAGGATCAGGTAGGGACGGGCAATCTCGGCATCAAGGAACGATTTCTGAATGATCCCCCCTTTGGCGGTTACGTTAAAACGAGCCTTATTCGGGCTGATGAAGGTGCTTAAAACGGGGCGAACTATATACCACGCCAGAACTGACTCGTACACTTCGTTCCAGAACGAATGGCGATGCCGGCCCTGGAGTTTTGAGTTGGTCAGATTGCTTTGAAAGATATGGGGCAGTGCATAGGCTGCAATCATGAGCGCTGAAGCTTGGAACACCTGGGCTCCAAAAAACAGGAAGGCCAGTGGAGCCGTCAGGAATACCAGGCGCGGCAACCCGAAGAAAAAGTGCAGCATGGCATTCAGGTAGCACAAACGCTGCCCAAGTTCGAGCCCTGGTCCGAGTATCGGGTTGTCTACGCGGGCAATCTGGGCCATACCTCGCGCCCACCGGATGCGCTGCCCGACATGTGCAGACAGACTTTCTGTGGCCAGCCCGGCAGCCTGGGGGATGCCAATGTAGGCCGTGTTGTACCCTTTGCGGTTGAGTTTCAGGGCCGTATGGGCATCTTCGGTAACGGTTTCGATAGCGATACCGCCAATTTCATCCAGCATGCTGCGCCTGAGGATGGCGCATGAGCCACAGAAAAAAGACGCATTCCATAGATCGTTGCCTTCTTGAACCACACCGTAGAAAAGGTTACCCTCGTTGGGAACAGAGCCGAAGGTATTCAGATTTCGCTCGAACGGGTCGGGCGAAAAGAAGTGGTGGGGGGTTTGTAGCATGGACAAATTCGGGTCACGCAGAAACCACCCCATGGTCAGTTGCAGAAAAGACCGGGTAGGGATGTGGTCGCAATCAAAAATGGCGACATACTCGCCATTGATTTTCTCAAGGGCGGCATTCAGATTCCCAGCCTTGGCGTGCCGGTTATCGTTTCGGGTCATGTAGCCGCAGCCGATTTCTTTGCAAAGTTGGTGAAACGCTTCTCTTCGGCCGTCATCAAGTAGATAAACATTCAGTTTTTCGGCAGGCCAGTCCATAGCCATTGCGGCAAAAATAGTTTGCCTGACAACGCTGATGGGTTCGTTATAGGTCGGGATCAGAACATCAATGGTGGGCCAAAGGGCAACATCGTTAGGCATGGGCACTGGTTTGCGATGCAGCGGCCAGGCCGTTTGCAAATAACCTAACAGCAAAACCAGCAAGGCGTAAATTTCGGCCAGCAGCAAACCATAACCAAAAGCCGCGTCTAGCAGTGTCTGGAACCCGATGGTTTCGGAAATGCGCCAATACATATAACGCAATGATGTCAACGTAGACATCAGGATAAGGATGTGGGAAATGACGCGGCTGTCGATCTTGCGCAGGGCCAGGGCGGCAAGCAGCATGCAGGTGGAGAAAATCACTTGCGGCCAGAAACCCAGAGGAACAACAACCAGAATGCCGAAGAAGATCAGGGAGATGAGCGCCAGCCCGAAAAGGATGGCGCGATTACCCCAGAACGAGGCGTTGACCAGACGTGTCACGACGGCATTGGCTGCGACACCCAGGCGTGTGAGTTGATCATAGATCATGGGCTACCTCGCAAGGGGCGTGGCAATGTGGCGGCAATTCGCTCTGCGCATGCCGCGATGTCGTGAGCGGCCTGCGAGTAAGGAGCAAAACCCAGCACGTCCTGGCGGTTTGCCAGGGCTTCGCGCATGAACTGGTCAGTGTGGATACGCCCGATGACATCACCCGAGAACTCGAGTTTGATGATTTCAGTGATGTCGCGAGTCAGCGTTTGGGCGCTGTTGATCTGGTTGATAATGTATTTTGCGCCCCAAAAGTCAGCCCGTGGTCGACTGTATTCGTCAAGCAAGCGTTCCATGCCCGGCATGGCCGCATATGAGGCCGCATCGGGCAATGTTACGACCAGCGCTAGCCGGGTCGCCTCAAGTGCCCGACGTACATAAACAGACGGCCCCGGAGGGGTGTCGATAATGACGATGGTTTCCGGGTCTGTCACCATACCGGAAAGGCAAGACGCCAGTTCAGCCGGATTCTTTTGCAGACGTTCTTCAAACGTAATGCGTTCTGCTTCGGAGGCCACACCATAGGGAAGCAAACGCAGTAGCGGGCTACACTCAACGGTCGCACGATGCCAGTTTGTGCGTGAGACGCAGGCAGAAGCGCAACCTGAAGTGGCATCAGGGGCAACGCCCAGGTGGTGGCACAACGCATTTTGGGGGTCAAGGTCAAGTAACAGCACGGGGCGGTCAAGACGTGCCAAAGCCACCCCCAGATTGGCGGTGACAGAGGTCTTGCCCACACCACCTTTAGCCGAAAGCACCGCGATGATGTTCGTTGGGGTATGACCTGAGCTGAAAAGAGGGCGAGACTGTTGCATAAACACTACGATTGTAAGCGAACACTTGCTGCGGTGTCTTTGCTCGTTGGTAAAAATGTTTTGATTGAGGGTATTTTCTTGAGTTTGTATCATTTTGCTGACACACATTATTCAGTCTTGAACCTGTCCTTAACGTCTTTAACCCCGTGAACCCTGAGCCCTTCAGACCTTTCACCGAATTCCGTCATCTGCCCCTGGTGGCCAAGGTGGCGTTCGTGTGCATTATTGCTGGGGTGTCAGCTGTTCTCTTGATTCTGTTTTTATTGACAACAGGGTATGGCAGGGAGGGGTTTTCGTTGGCCATGAGTCAGGCTCTGGCCCTTACCCTAGCGGGGGTGGCAACGGCATTGCTGGTGATCATCACAGGTTGCGTCGCAGTGTTGTTATGGGTGTGCCGCAACGTCAACGCTCAAGCGTTGCAGGCCGCCGAACGCATCGTACAGAGCAAGTCTGTTTTTTTCGCATCGGTCAGCCACGAGATTCGAACTCCTTTAAACGCTATTATCGTTTTGTTGGGCTTGCTGCTTAAAAGTCCACTGGGCAATCCGCAAAAATTCCGGGTCGAGCGTGCCAATACCGCTGCACGCCATCTGATGGGCGTAGTCAACGATATTCTTGATTACTCACGCATCGAGGCCGGTCGCATGCAAATTGAGCAGCGTCCGTTTGAGCCGTCAGTATTACTTGATGATCTATTCAGCATGTTTGACGACCGAGCCGCCCAGAAAGGGCTGTGTTTGACGTTTGTCCATACCTTGCCATTGCCGGTCCTAGTCGGTGACCCGTTGCGCATCAGCCAGATTCTGGTCAATTTTGTCGGTAACGCCATTCAGTTCAGTGATGGCGGCGAGGTGTTGGTCAGCCTTGGGCTACGTGAAACACCTGATGGCCTCATGCTTCACGGCGAGGTAACTGACCAAGGCTCTGGCCTTGAACCTGCAAAAATCAACCATATTTTTGAACCTTTCGAGCAGGCAGAACTCTCTATTGCCCGACGTTATGGCGGAACGGGTCTGGGTCTGGCCATATGCCGTCGCCTGGCCATGCTCATGGGCGGTCAGGTCGGTGTAAACAGCACGCTTGGGTTGGGAAGCAGCTTCTGGTTCGATGTCGCCGTAACAAAAGCGTCGGGTGCAATGTGTGTCGATGATGTGCCTGAAGAGCCGGCGATGCGGCTGACGGCCGAGGTGCTACGCAGTTTGCGGATACTGCTTATTGATGACAATGAGCTTAACCGTCTCGTCAGTGAAGAGTTGTTGCTTGAGTGGGGTGTCAGTGTTGATTTGGCAGAAAGTGGTCTGGATGCCATGGTAAGGCTTGAGCAGAACCCGCCCGATCATTACAGCGCCTTGCTGATTGATTTAATGATGCCGGGTCTTGACGGGTATGAAACAACTCGAATGATTCGTGCCAATCCGGCCTTTGACCAGTTGCCGATCATTGCGCTGAGCGCCGAAGATGAGCCTCGAACGCTAGAGCGTTGTCTTGATGCAGGGATGAATGGCCATGTTGCCAAGCCGCTTGATGCGGACCGGCTATGGGATGTTCTGATTCAGTGTCTGGTCATTGATGATCCGTGCAGTTTCGTTACAGGGTCCACCTCGACGGACTCACCTTTCATGCAGGCCGTTGTCCCTGATCAGGTGCCTGGGGCGGATCTGTTTGATCCGCTACGCCTTGACCGGCTCAAAAGCAAGGTGTCCGCCCAGCGTTTTGAAGCCATGCTGAGGTTGCTGCTTGACGATTGTCGCAAGCAGGTTGCTATGTTGGGGCCATGTGCAGCGTCGGGTGATTTTCAGGCACTTCGCCAGCATACTCACGACTTGTGCAGTACAGCGGGGCACTCTGG
>CAYTSJ010000039.1:0-10332 GCA_964440385.1 uncultured Pusillimonas sp.
CTATGCCTGACGACTGGTTGCGTCTTGCGGGTTTTGCGGCGCGTTATTACCACCGTCCTTTGGGCGAAGTCATGCTGCCCTCGTTACCCGTCCCTTTGCGTAAAGTATCGGCTTACACGGGAAAAGGCGCGGGTGCCGGGCCGGTGGCAAAGGCTGACCGCAAACCGGGTGCCACGGTTGTGAGTACTGGCGATCCGGTTGAGCCCCCTGAGCTCAATGAAGAGCAGCAAAGCGCCGTTAATTCGATTGCTGCCGCACAAGGCAACGAAACTTTTTTATTGCACGGCGTCACCGGTAGCGGCAAAACCGAGGTTTATCTTGCCGCGGCATTGCAGGTTTTGGCAAAGGGCAGGCAGGTGCTGTTCATGGTGCCAGAGATTAATCTCACGCCGCAATTCGAGCAGACTTTACGCTCAAGGTTGGCTACCCTTGATACGGGGGGGAACAACAATCTGCTTGCGGTACTGCATAGTGGCTTGGCCGACGGCCAACGGTTACGTGCCTGGCTGCGTGTGACACGGGGTGAGGCTCGTGTGTTACTGGGTACCCGGCTTGCCCTTATGACGCCGATGCCAGAGCTCGGGCTGATCATTGTCGACGAAGAGCATGACACCTCGTATAAACAACAAGATGGCTTGCGTTATTCTGCGCGTGATCTTGCAGTTTGGCGAGCTCGTGATTTGGGAATACCGGTTGTGCTGGGCTCGGCAACTCCGTCGCTCGAAAGTTGGCACAATGCCAACCGCGGTCAGTACACGCGTCTCTCGCTGACGCATCGTGCCCGTGATGTGCAGCTTCCTGCAGTTCGTTTGGTCGATACCCGAAGGCTCGAAATGCAGCAGGGATTTTCACCACAACTGCTCGAGGCCATCACCGATAGGCTAAAGCGTAAAGAACAAGTCCTGGTTTTCCTGAATCGTCGTGGCTACTCGCCCGTGATCAGTTGTTCCTCATGTGGTTGGGTGAGCAATTGCCCACGATGCTCGGCTTACACGACGTTGCATCGACTTCAGGGCCGGCGTATGCATCATCACCTTCAGTGTCACCACTGTGGTTATCACGCACCGGTACCGCGTCGCTGTCCTGACTGTGGTGACCAGGATTTGAAACCCATGGGGCGAGGCACGCAACGGGTTGAAGAGTACCTTGCGGAATGGTTTCCTGCTGCACGTATCTCGAGAATCGATGCAGATACTACCCGCTTGAAAGGAAGTGCCGAGGTTTTGTTTGCACAAGTCCATGCCGGCGATGTCGATATTCTTGTTGGCACCCAGATGGTCGCCAAGGGCCATGATTTTGCCCGGCTGGGTCTGGTCGGGGTGTTGAATGCCGATACCATGTTGTTTGCCCAGGATTTCCGCGCTCCTGAGCGCCTGTTTGCCCAATTGATGCAGGTGGCGGGCAGGGCGGGGCGCCATTCAGCCGGTGGTGAGGTCATCATTCAAACCGACTATCCCGAGCAGCCTGTCTATCAGGCCTTGATCAAGCACGATTATCAGGGATTCGCCCGTTACAGTCTCGAAGAGCGCGAGTCGGTCGGGTTACCACCCTTTGCCTATCAGGCCTTGCTGACGGCCGAGGCCGCTTCTGTTCAGGTGGCGCTTGATTTTCTTTCCCAGGCCGCACGACTGCCAGACACTGAGCCCGATCGTTACCCTGGTGCGCTGTCCGTAACGCGCTATGACCCTGTGCCTCTTCGCATTGTTCGGGTCGCCAATACAGAGCGTGCGCAACTTCTGGTTGAAAGCACCAGTCGTCCTGCCCTGCAGGCGTTTCTGACGCAATGGGGGCTCGACGTTGCCGAACTGGCCAGTCAGCATCGCATACGATGTCATCTCGAAGTCGATCCTCTGGAAATCTGATGAGCACAGAAACGCCCGGTCTGAATTTGCCCATTGGTCATACGCTGCCGTTTGATCTGAATCCCGAGCAGCGCGCAGCAGTGCTATATCTGAATGGACCATGCCTGGTATTGGCAGGTGCGGGTAGCGGCAAGACGCGGGTCATTACGCAAAAGATTGCCTATTTGTTGCGCGAGTGTGGTTACGCGGGGCGACAAGTAGTGGCCTTGACGTTCACCAATAAAGCGGCACGGGAAATGAGTGAACGACTTAAGGATCTGGTTGACCGTAAAGTGGCCAGGGGGCTGACGGTCAGCACTTTCCATTCGCTGGGGGTGCGGTTTTTACGTGAGGAAGCCCGGCATGTTGGTCTCAAACCGCAGTTCTCCATTTTTGATGCGACTGATGCGCTGGGTATTATCCAGGAACTGCTGGCAACAACCGACAAAGGTCGCTTGAAGGGCGTGCAACAAACCATTTCGTTGTGGAAGAATGCACTTGTCAGCCCCGATGATGCCGACAAGCTGGCTCAGACACCCAGTGACATTGAAGCGGCACGGGTCTACCGGAGTTATAACGCGACGCTGGAAGCTTACCAGGCGGTTGATTTTGACGATTTGATTCGTCTTCCAGCGTTGTTACTTGAAACCAATGAAGAAGTGCGTCGGCGTTGGCAGGCCCGGGTACAGTATTTGCTGGTCGACGAATATCAGGACACCAACGAGTGTCAGTACCGGTTGGTGCGTATGTTGACCGGTGACCGTGCCATGTTTACCGCGGTGGGTGATGATGATCAGGCCATTTATGCCTGGCGCGGCGCTACTGTTCAAAATCTGGCCAAACTGACCACCGATTACCCAACGCTAAAGTTGATCAAACTCGAACAAAACTATCGCTCTGTGCAGCGAGTTCTGGCGGCTGCAAATCGGGTGATCAGTCACAACCCGAATCTGTTTGAAAAAAAATTGTGGTCGGATCTTGGGGTGGGCGATCCGATTCAGGTCAAGGCCATGGATGCCGAAGATATCGAGGCAGAGTCTGTGGCCTTCCGGATTTATTCCGAGCGTGTCGAGCGACGTGCCAACTGGCGCGATTTTGCCATTTTGTATCGTAGCAATCAGCAGGCACGTATTCTCGAGCAGGCACTGCGTAATCTGCGTATTCCTTATACGATTTCTGGCGGTCAGAGTTTCTTCGACAAGGTTGAAGTGCGCGACATCCTGGCGTACTTGCGTCTGATAGCCAACGATGCTGACGATCCCTCTTTTATTCGTGCCGTGACCACGCCCAAGCGTGGTATCGGGCAGGCGACACTGCAGGCTTTAGGCGAGTTTGCTTCGGCTCACCAGTTATCTTTGTTTGAGGCTATTTTCATGATCGGGCCGACCGGGCGTTTGACGCCGCGTCAGCTCGAGCCTTTGCAAACTTTTGGTGAGTTCATCCAGCGTATCCAGGCGCATGCCACCGGAGATGCCGCGCGTAGCGCGCCTGATGTTCTGGATGAGTTGTTGTCTGCCATTCAGTACGAGCGCTATTTGTACGACACCCTCGATGAGCGTCCCGCTCAAAGTCGTTGGCAAAATGTACTCGAATTGGTGGGATGGCTTAAACGCAAGGCGCTCGAGGATGATCTGAATCTCGTTGAGCTGGTTCAGCACATTGCACTTGTCACCATGCTCGAGCGCGGCGATGATGAAGAGCCCGACGCGGTCAAACTATCCACGTTACATGCGTCCAAGGGTTTAGAATATCCGCACGTTTTTTTGGTGGGTGTGGAAGAGGGCCTGTTGCCTCATCTGGGGCGTGATGACGAAGACACGACGGCGAATTCGGTCGACGATGCCTTGGCCCAACGGATTCAGGAAGAGCGTCGCTTGATGTATGTGGGTATCACGCGGGCCAAGCGCACCCTCAACATCAGTTGGTGCAAGCGGCGGCGCCGTGCCCGCGAAGACGTTGTGCGTGAACCTTCACGTTTTATTACGGAAATGGGGCTGCAGGAGGCCAAGGGGGCTTCAGACGCCGACCAGGGCGCAGGGCTTAGCCCCAAAGAGAGGCTGGGCATGCTGAAACAATTACTGAACAAATCCTAGCTTTAAAAGTGACAGAATAAATCCTGATTTTTCTATGTTGTGACCGCGGTGTGATGCCGACAGGTCTGGAGAGGAAGTGAAATGAAAGAGATCAATATCATCGGTATTGTCGGCGCTGGCGCCATGGGGCGTGGCATCGCACAAATTGGTGCCCAGGCGGGCATTACGGTCAAGTTGTTTGACTTGAATGGTGCAGCAATTCAGGCGGCACGCGAATCTTTACAGCAAACCTGGGACAAGCTGGTTGCCAAGGGGAAAATGTCTGCGCAGGCCTGCCAGGCTGCACTGAGCCGTGTTGTGGCGTGTGCCGATCTGGCCGACATGGCAGATGCCGATCTGGTGGTCGAGGCTGTTATCGAGCGTCTTGATATTAAACGTGATCTGTTCAAGCAGCTGGAAGGCATTGTGTCAGACGATTGCATTCTGGCCTCCAATACGTCATCGTTGTCTATCACAGCCATCGCGGCAGGCTGCCAGCATCCTGAACGGGTTGCCGGTTTTCACTTTTTCAACCCCGTGCCATTGATGAAAGTGGTCGAGATCATCGACGGCCTGCGTTCCGACCGAAGCACTGGCGATGCCTTGATGGCGTTGGCACGCAAGATGGGGCATACGCCAGTGCGCGCCAAAGATATGCCGGGCTTTATCGTTAATCATGCCGGGCGTGGTTTGAATATCGAAGGGCTGCGTACGGCGCAAGAATCAGTAGCGCCGTTTTACCAGATTGACGCCATCATGCGAGAGCAAGCGGGCTTTCGTATGGGGCCCTTTGAATTGCTCGACCTGACTGCGCTTGACGTTTCGCACCCGGTCATGGAGTCAATTTATCAGCAGTTCTATGACGAACCCCGGTTCCGTCCCTCTCCGATCACGGCGGTACGATTCGCGGGTGGGTTGCTGGGGCGCAAGACAGGCGAAGGCTTTTATCGTTATGTCGATGGTCAAAAACAGGTTCCCGATGCCCCTGCCGTCCCCGCCTTGCCCTCAGGCCTGAAAGTATGGGTTGCACCCTACCATTCAGTCGGGCACAAGCGCGCCTTGGCGTTGCTCAAGACACTGCCAGTCGAGGTCATTTCTTCCGAGCAGCCGCCAGAAAATGCCCTGATTGTGGTGACGCCGTATGGCGAAGACTGCGCCAGTGTTGCCCGTGCCAATCAGCTTGATGCCTCGCGTACGGTTGCGCTGGATACCTTCTTTGGTCTTGAGCAAGGCAAGCGTCGTGTCGTCATGTGCTCGTTGGCGACGTTGCCGCAATGGCGCGATGCGGCCCATGCCTTGTTTGCCTCTGACGATACCCCGGTATCGGTGATTGACGATTCAGCGGGTTTTGTGGGGCAGCGTTTGGTGGCAGCCATTGTGAACGTGGCATGCGATATTGCCCAGCAAACCATCGCAACGCCTGAAGATATCGATCTGGCAGTTTCTTTGGGCTTGGGCTACCCGCTGGGCGGACCCTTGAGTATGGGTGACACCTTGGGGGCTAGCCATATTCTGGAAATCTTGCGCGGCATGCATCGGGTCACAGGCGACATGCGTTACCGTGCCAGTGTATGGTTGCAGCGTCGTGTTCAACTTGGGGTCTCGTTGCGAACCGAGCCTGCTTGCGTTGCCCAGTAAACAGATTCGAGAACAGATTTGAATTGAACGCAGCAAAAAAAATCACCGCTTCGGCGGTGATTTTTTTGGGATATCTCGCTGAGACTGAATAGCGAGAGGCGCTACAGTTGAATTATTGAGCCTTGCTGATCATGAATTGAACTGCAGCACGGATATCGTCGTCGCTGGCAGCGCTACCGCCCCGAGGAGGCATGACGCCTTTACCATTAACTACGTTTTTAACCATGGCATCAAGACCGGTTGCAATAACGGGTGCCCAGGCCGCCTTGTCGCCGAGCTTGTGCGCACCTGCAACACCCATGTCGTGGCAAGCGAAACAAGCCGATTTATAGAGCTTTTCGCCAGCGGGGTTGACTGCTGCAGCTGCAGCCACAGGCGCTGCCGCGGCGGGTGCTGCGGCAGCGGGTGCCGCTGCCGGAGCAGGCGTTACAAGGGCTTCTGCTTTAGGTGCGGGTGCTGCGGCAGGCGCAGTGGCAACAGCAGGCGCTGCGGCGGCTTTCCCTTCACCAGCAGGCTCTTTGGGTTCATCGAAAGAGCCACCGGATTCGTTGGCCATGAAGACAACGGCACGAGCAATTTCGAAGTCATCAAGCATCGGGTTGCCGCCCTTGGCAGGCATGGCGTTTTTACCCTTGATGGCGTTGTTGACCATAGTGTCTAGACCGCTTTTCACTACAGGGGCCCATGCTGCTTTATCGCCCAGTTTTGGCGCACCGGCCACGCCGGCAGCGTGACATGATGCACACACGGTGTCGTAAACCTGCTTGCCGGTTTTGAAGACTTTGGGTGCGTTGGCGTCAACCAGGGCAAACCCAGCCACAGGCTGGATACGTGCAGCAATGGCATCGGGGGTTTGTGCGTCAGAACCTGCGCCTGGGAGGCCATTCGAGACCACCAGACGAATGAGCAGGAAAATAATCAGTACAGGGACGATAAACGACAGGACAACCGTAACGATAAGCTGTTTGGGTGTCTTGATGGGACCTTCGTGGGATTCTTCAGTGTTATGTTCTGTGTTGTTCATACTCGAGTCCTGCGTATACGGGAACAAAGGCACTAGCCTGGATCGATCAATCAAACTAAGTGTTCGATTATAACGGGTGTGACGGCGTCATGCAGGGCGGCATGATGCGCAGAAAAAACTTTGCGATAAACACGCTACAATAGCCGTCTTATGCGCCTGTAGTTCAATGGATAGAATTAGAGTTTCCGAAGCTCTCGATACAGGTTCGATTCCTGTCGGGCGCGCCATCTTTCAAGACCGTCTGCCACCCGATTGGGTCTGCAACTTCCCTTCGCGGTTTCAACGCCGCCTGATTTCAGCATCACTTACCAATTGAAAGCCTGGTAACAAAGCAGCCGCCCGCTCCGGATCTTCCATGGCGTAGTCTAGGTTCCTTCTGGCCACTTCAACGTGTTCTTCGCCCAGTGCCTGGGCACGACTTCCTTGATGCTGTTCTATGGCCTGTACCATGGCATGGTGAGTGCGATGGGCTTGCTTCATCCATTCATGGCCTTCTTCGGTCGAGGACTGCATGGGCAAGGTCGCGCTGGCGGCTGCAAATGCTTGCCCGTTCAGGGTATCCATCATGCGTGCCAGGGCCTTGTTACCGCAACCCTGAATAATGGTGTCGTGAAAGCGATCATTGATCTGGGCGTAGCGCGTGTACTCATCCAGGTCCATGGTGGCTTTGAATACAACAGCGTCTGCGTCTGCAAGGCATTCATGCAGTGTTTTCATGACCTGTCGTGATGCGCCGTTTTCTGCCAGCAATCGTGCGGCAAAACCTTCCAGAACCCCTCGCAAACGAATGGCGTCAGCAACGTCTTGCATGGTGAAACTGCGCATCTGGTAACCACCACCCGGGCTGGTTTCGATGAGGCCTTCGTGTTCAAGGGTGACCAGGGCCTGCCTGACGGGTGTGCGAGAGGTGCCCAGCCTTTCTGCCAGAGGAATTTCTGCCAGCCGTTCGCCGGGTGCAAAAGAACCGTTGAGGATGAGCCCCCGAAGTTGAACCAAAACTCTGGATTGTTGTGATGCCATACCGTTGCCATAAAGAGGTTTCGTCAATTGTATACACCGAAAGGTGGTTTATTAGCAATATTTGTATGCAATGACTCGATTCCTGTCAGATCAGAATAAGTTGTCACGTCTTTACGTTTAATTTTTAGGGCCATTCCGAACTGCTGAAAGTTTCTTTTTTAATTATAAATATATGTTTTTATTGTTAATTATTGGAAATAAGCATTTATCTCTCGTGATTCTAGGGTAAACCCTTGTTTTGTGCGACATTGGATTTATTGTATACATCTGTATTCAATGCTATTTCAATGAGGTTTTCCCATGCTTACCCAAGAACAAAACGATTTCATCACACGAGTTGGTCCTGGCGCACCTGCAGGTCAGTTGCTGCGCCGTTACTGGCAGCCGGTTGCGTTGGTCGAGGAGCTTGAGGGCCCTCGTCCGGTCCGTCCTGTCAAATTGATGGGCCAAGACTTTGTCTTGTTTCGTGATGAAAAGGGCGAGCTGGGTTTTATCGATCGTGATTGTGCGCATCGTGGGGCCGATTTGGCTTTTGGTCGTATCGAAGATGGCGGGTTGCGTTGCCCCTTCCATGGGTGGCTGTTTAGCGTCAAGGGTGATTGCCTTGAAACCCCCGCCGAGCCGGAAGGCAGTAAATTGCACCAGCGCTACAAGCAGCGTTCGTATCCAGTGGTTCAGCGCAGCGGCATCATCTTTGCCTATATTGGTGAGGGTGAACCCCCGGCATTTCCAGAGTTTGATTGTTTCGTAGCACCGGACACCCACACCTTTGCGTTCAAAGGCCTGATCGAATGCAACTGGTTGCAAGCGCTTGAAGTGGGTATTGACCCTGCGCACGCCTCGTTCCTGCATCGTTTCTTCGAAGATGAAGATACATCTGAAAGTTACGGCAAGCAGTTCCGTGGTGCTTCGGCTGATTCTGATCTGCCAATTACGCGTGTTTTGCGTGAGTATGACCGGCCTGATATTTCGGTTGAATCGACTGACTATGGTCTGCGACTGACTACGCTGCGCAAATTACCCGAGCAGCAAACCCATGTCCGCATCACCAACGTGGTGTTTCCCCAGGCGTTTGTCATCCCCATGAGCTCGGAAATGACCATTTCCCAGTGGCATGTGCCCGTCGATGACTACAACTGCTACTGGTACGCCATTTTCACCAGTTTTACCGGGCCGGTAGACAAGCAACGTATGCGTGAGCAACGCCTTGAGCTTTACGAGTTGCCTGACTATGTGTCACGCCGCAACAAGAGCAATAACTACGGATACAGCATTGAGGAACAAAACACCCAGACCTACACCGGTATGGGGCACGATATCAACGTGCACGACCAATGGGCGATTGAGTCGCAAGGCCGTATCCAGGACCGTACCCGTGAGCACCTTGGCACCACCGACAAGGGTATTGTGGCCTATCGTCGTCAGTTGGTAAAAGCGATTGAAAATACCCTCGAGGGCGGCGACGCGCCGATGTTGATCACGGCAGAACAGGCCAGTCAGTTCAGTGGTCCGGCGTCAATTGATGGTGTTGATAAAGAAGGGCGTCCTCCGGCTGAATATTGGCGTGCTGCCGATCTTGAGCGTCGACAGACCAGTAGCTGGGCCGCTGCACGAGTTGCTCCCAAGGTCGGGAGCTAAGCATGGCAAGCTTTGTAGCGCAACATGGGCTGTGGAACGATGACCAGAAGGCCCAGGCCGCAGAGTTGATCGCCCGTATCGATGCAGGCGAAATCGAGACTTTACGGTTTTCGTTCCCCGATCAGCACGGTATCTTGCGTGGCAAGACTCTGGTGGCTTCCGAGGCCAAGGGGGCGTTAGCCGATGGTGTGAACCTGACGTCGACCTTGTTGCTGAAAGATACCTCGCACAAGACCGTATTCCCGGTGTTCAATAGTGGTGGTTTCCAGATTGCCGGCTTGCAGGGCGGGTCTGATTTCACCATTGTGGCTGACCCGGGGACCTTCAAGATTTTGCCCTGGGCGCATAAAACAGGTTGGGTATTGTGTGATGCCTATGGTTCAGATGGCCAGCCGTCAGCCGTATCGTCGCGCCAGATCATGGCACGTGCAGTCAAAGAGCTGAACGCTACCGGACATGATTTCGTCGCCGGTCTTGAGGTCGAGTTCCATGTGTTCAAGATGGAAGACACCAATATGCGCCTGACCGACTCGGGCCAACCGGGTACGCCACCGTCGGTCTCATTACTGTCGCATGGGTCGCAGTACCTGACCGAATTACGATATGACCGGGCCGATCATTTGATGGAACTCTTGCGGGTACAGCTCCAGGCGTTGGGCGTACCGTTGCGTTCTCTTGAAATCGAGTTTGGTCCCAGCCAGTTTGAATTGACTTTCAGTCCGACAATAGGGCTTGCGCCTGCTGACCTGATGATTTTGATCCGCAGCGCCATCAAGCAGATTTGTCATCGCGCCGGCTACCATGCGACCTTCATGTGCCGCCCTAAAATCCCGAATGTGATGTCCAGCGGATGGCATTTGCACCAGTCGTTGCGACGTCATGGCGACGGTGTCAATGCTTTCATGCCCGACCAGGCAGGCCAGGACCTCAGTCCAATAGGTATGCAATATCTGGCCGGTTTGAAAGCCCACGCTTGCGGGGCAGCATTATTGGCCAGTCCGACCATCAATGGTTATCGTCGTTATCGGCCGTTTTCGCTGGCACCTGACCGCGCCGCATGGGCACGTGATAACCGCGCCGCCATGTTGCGGGTGTTGGG
>CAYTSJ010000040.1:0-10293 GCA_964440385.1 uncultured Pusillimonas sp.
ATGGTTTTTTGCTGGGCGTGGTCCAGCAGGCGGCCGGGGGTGGCCACCAGAATATCAACCGGCTTGCGCAGCGCCGAGATTTGCGGGTTGATATTGACCCCGCCAAACATCACCATTGAGCGCAACGGCGTGTGCTTGCCGTAGATTTGCACCGACTCTTCAACCTGGGCGGTCAGTTCACGGGTGGGGGTCAGAATCAGGCAGCGCGGGCGTCCGGCTTTCATGCCCTGCAGGGGGTTACCCAGCAGACGATGCAAAATCGGCAGGGTGAAACCGGCGGTTTTACCGGTACCGGTCTGTGCCGCGGCCAGCAAATCGCCGCCTTTGATCACTTGCGGAATGGCCTGGGCCTGAATGGGGGTGGGCGAGGTGTAACCGGTTTCGGTCACAGCGCGCAAAAGGGGCTCAGCCAACCCGAGGTCGGCAAAAGAAATGGGGGTAGACAAAAGAAATGCTCCGGCGACAGCCTGTCGATAGCGACACCAGTCTGGGCGGACGAGAAAAAGGCCTAGGGTGGCCAAACATTGAAAACCAGCAGCGCTGGAATTGCGGGCACATGGGGCCGCGCGACCTGCCGACTGACTGGCTCGGTGGGCAGACCCCCTATTGTAGCCCAGATCCGGGTTAACCTTAGGTTTTATTCCCGCCCATCACACTTTGCCTGGAGGTTTTGCCATGAAACGTATTCTGTTGATTTTGTTCGCGCCACTCATGGCCCTGTTGTTGTCGGGCTGCGGGTACAACGAAATCCAGCGTCTTGACGAGCAGGTCAAGGCAGCCTGGTCACAAACCCTGAACCAGTATGAGCGTCGAGCTGAACTGGTCCCGAAACTGGTCAATTCGGTCAATGCCTATATGGTCAACGAGCGTACGGTGTTGACCGACGTGACCGAAGCCCGTGCCCAGGTGGGCAAGGTGCAAATCAATGTGAACGACCTGTCGGACCCGGCCCTGATGCAGAAGTTTGAACAGGCCCAGGCCCAGTTGTCGTCGGCACTGTCGCGCCTGATTGCCGTGTCTGAAAACTACCCGCAGCTTAAAAGCGACGGCCTGTTCCGCGACCTGATGACCCAGCTGGAAGGCACCGAGAACCGTATCGCCACTGAACGCGGTCGTTTCGTACGCGCGGTGCAAGACTACAACGTATACATTCGCCAGTTCCCGACACTGATTACGGCCAAACTGTTTGGCTACGATGTCAAAGAAAACTATGGCACCGATCGTCAGGCCCAGATTACTCGCGACCCCGAAGTGAAGTTTGATGTGCCGGCGAAAGCGGCGCCTGCCGGGGGCTGATCGTGATGGTCTATCGGTCGCTTCTGTGGACGATGGGACTATTGATGGCGGCAATGTTCGGGCTGTCGTTCACTGGCCTGGCGCAGTCCAAAGACAGCCCCGTGCCTGCCTTGAAGGCGCGTATTACCGACACCACCCGCACGCTGGATGCCGCCACGGTTCAAACGCTGGAATCCCGTCTGGCCGACCTTGAAAAGCGCAAGGGCGCGCAGATCGCGGTGCTCATGGTACCGACCACAGGCGGTGAAACGATTGAACAGTACGCGGTTCGCGCCTTCGAGCAGTGGAAGCTGGGGCGAGACAAAGTCGATGATGGTGTGTTGCTGGTGGTGGCCAAAGACGATCGCGCCTTGCGGATCGAGGTGGGCTATGGCCTTGAAGGCGCCATTCCAGACCTGGTGGCCGGGCGCATCATTAACGAACAGATCGTGCCACGGTTTCGCGACGGTGACTTCGCCGCCGGCGTGGTGGCCGGGGTCGACAGCCTGATCAAACGCGTCGAGGGGGAAGACTTGCCGGCCCCGCAGGCCAGTGCGTCGTCGGGGGATGACAGCGTTGATGATTGGGAACTGTTGTTTTTGCTGATCCTGGCGATTGCCGCCAACCCGTTCATCGCGGCCCTCGCGGCCGGGTTCATTTGCTTCTTTATCTGGCAAAGCGTGGTGGCTGCCCTGGCCGGGGCTGCGATCATATTTGTGATCAGTCTGCTATTTAATGCCGCTCGTAAGGGCCGCGGTGGTGGCGGCGGCGGAGGCCGCAGCGGTGGCTGGGGTTCGGGCGGCGGCTTTGGCGGTGGTGGCGGTTTTGGTGGCTTTGGCGGCGGTGGCGGCCGTAGCGGCGGCGGTGGGGCTTCGGGGCGCTGGTGAGTTTCCAGAGGGCCTTCTTTGGAGGCACGCTTGCTGGCCCTGGTGGTTTGCCCGTATTTTTAGCCGGTATTGTGCGCAGTTGTTGAGTCGCCAGTGTCGCCGCTAATGGGCTCGCTAATGGACTCGCCAACGGGCTCGCCAACGGGCTGTTTGCGAAATCTTGTTTGGAAATGAAGATGTCTGCAGCGTTGGAAGGTGTTGTTGTCCTTGATTTATCCAGAATTCTGGCTGGGCCCTGGTCGACCCAGAATCTGGCCGATCTGGGGGCCGAGGTCATCAAAATTGAACGGCCCGGCCCGGGGGATGACACCCGGTCGTGGGGGCCCCCGTTTGTGCAGACTGCGGCCGGAACACAGGGGGATGCAGCCTATTACTTTTGCGCCAACCGGGGCAAGCGGTCGGTCACCCTGGACTTCACCCAAGAGCAAGGGCGCAAGATCATTCTGGCACTGGCTGCGCGCGCCGATATTCTGGTTGAAAACTACAAAGTCGGCGGCCTGAAAAAATATGGCCTTGATTACGATACGCTGTCCAAAATCAACCCGCGCCTGATTTACTGTTCGATTACCGGCTTTGGTCAAACCGGCCCCTATGCTAAACGCCCCGGCTATGATGCCCTGATTCAGGCCATGGGCGGCCTCATGAGCGTCACCGGCGAGCCCGACACCGCCCCCGGCGGCGGCCCGCAAAAAACGGGGGTCGCCGTGGTTGACATCATGACTGGTTTGTACGCCACGTCCGCCATTCTGGCGGCCTTGTTTGCCCGTACCCGAACCGGGCAAGGTCAGCATATAGACATCGCGTTGCTGGATGTTCAGGTTGCCACCCTGGCGAACCAGGCGGGCAATTACCTGCTGGGCGGCCAGGTGCCGGGGCGGCTGGGTAGTGCCCACCCGTCGCTGGTGCCCTACCAGCCTTTCGCCTGCGCCGACGGCTATGTCATGCTGGCGATTGGCAATGACAGCCAGTTTGCCGCGTTCTGCAACGCGGCCGGTTGCCCTGAAGTTGCCCAGGACGCGCGCTTTGCCAACAACGCGCAACGCGTCGTGCATCGCGATACGTTGGCGCCGCTATTGCAGGCGGTGTTGATGACAAAAACCATTGATGAATGGTGTGCGCTGGGTGCCGAAAAGGGGTTCCCCTGTGGCCCCATCAACACCATAGACCGCGTCTTTGCAGACCCCCAGGTCAAGGCCCGGGCCATGAAAGTGGATGTGGCCTCGGAAGCCTACGGGACGCTGCCTTTGGTCGCCAACCCCATGAAGTTCTCAGGCACGCCCGTCAATTACACCACCCCGCCACCGGCGCTGGGTCAGCATACTGAACAGGTGCTGTCTGATCTTGGGTTGAGTCCGCAAGCTCAAGCGGCACTGCGCGCTGCCGGCGTTATTTAGTGGGGTACAGCCCAGATTAACAGGGCGCAGCACACAACTTCAGTGGGGTGTGGCACCGATCGGCGTCAAATCGTCAGTTCAATCTTCAAGCGCTTTCCCAGCGCCTGGGCCGCACTGAAAAGCGTCGTCAGCGTCAGGCCGGTGTCGTTGCTGTCCAGCAGCCGATTCAGCGCCGCGCGACTCGTCTTCATGCGATTCGCCATTTCGGTCTTGGTCAGATGTTGAGCTTTCATTTCCTGGGTGATTTGCCAGGCGATGACACGCTTGAGGGCAACCGTAGAAACCTCCTCCAGCATCCCCTCGGCGGCAAGAAAATCATCGAAATCACTGCCTGTGTGTTTTTTCATAGTGAATTCCTGAGTTGTCGTAACCGCGTTTTTGCTAACGTCATTTCTTTTTCGGGCGTTGTCTGCGACTTTTTCATAAACCCATGTAAGAGAAAAATGGTCTGACCAATGACTGTGAAAAAGACACGCGCAATCTTGTCAGGAAGATGTGTGCGTATTTCCCAAAGACCGTCAGCCATTTTTTTCACTAAAGGCATTCCTAAAGGCCAGCCAAATTGAACAGTTTTGATGTCGATGCCAATGGTTCTGCGCTCTTGGGCTGTCAATGATTGAAGCCAAATGCGAACAGGCTCCAGCCCGCTGGGGGTTGAGAAGAAACAAATACTTAGGCATGACTCTATCATCGAATTGTACCTATTTTGGTTCGCTCAAGCAAGGGAAGCATGATCAGTCTGGCATTGATTATGTGCTCTTACAACGCGTAGAACTACGTGTCCTTTCAATCCCATTCCCAAAAGTTATGCCCGCGCCCTTCAGCTTGCCTTCCGTCTCGCGTAAACTTCACCTCATCTGGATTAATAAGGCGCCCAGACGCCAATAATTTGTAAAACAAGGGGACAACACAATGGGTATGACGAAATTCTTGCGCTCGGTGGGCGCGGTGGCTTTGCTGGCCTGCATGGGCGCGGCGGTTGCGCAGCCGGTGACGGTGGGTGTGGTGGCCAGTGCCACAGGCTCGGGGGCGGTGCTGGGCATTCCGTACAAAAATGTCTTTGAAATTCTGCCGCGCACCATGGGTGGGCAAGACGTCAAATATGTGTTTCTGGACGATACCTCCGACGTCACCACGGGCGTGAAGAATGCCCGCAAACTCATCGACGAAGACAAGGTCGACATTCTGGTCGGATCGAACAGCGTGCCGGTCACCATGGCCATTGCGCAGCTGGCTTCTGAAACCGGTATCGGCCATATCTCGTTAAGCCCCATTGAAATTGACCCGGCCAAGACGCCCTGGACGTTTGGCGTGCCGCAGCCCATCAGCCTCATGATGGGCGTGGTCATGGACGACATGAAAAAACGCGGTATCAAGAAAGTGGCGTACATCGGCTTTGCCGACTCGTGGGGTGATGCGGTTTACCGTACCCTGACCGAAGAAGGCACCAAAGCGGGCATGACCATCACCACCAACGAGCGTTACCAGCGTAACGACACTTCGGTCACCACCCAGGTCCTGAAAATGATGCAGGGCAACCCGGAAGCCATTGTGGTCGGGGGCTCGGGGGCAGCCGGGGCCTTGCCTCATATGGCGCTGAACGAGCGTGGCTACAAAGGCCTGGTCTACAACACCCACGGTTCCGTCAGCCCTGACTTTATTCGTATCGGCGGTGCCGCCGCCGAAGGCGCCCAGGCCCCTGCAGGCCCCTACCTGTTTGCTTCGCAACTGCCCGACAACAACCCCATCAAGCCAGTTGCTGGCAAAGCCTTGGCCAAGTACGGTGAAGTGTACGGTGCCAAAGCGCATTCCCCGTTCGCTGGCTACGCCTTCGATGCCTACGAATTGCTTAACGCCGCTGTGCCGGCCGCTAGCAAAAAAGCCAAACCAGGTACGCCCGAGTTTCGTAAAGCCCTGCGCGATGCCCTTGAAAACGACGTAAAAGAAGTGGTCGGCACCATGGGCGTTTACACCATGTCACCCACCAACCACAACGGCCTTGATCAGCGCGCCCGCGTGCTGGTTAAAGTCGAGGAAGGGCGCTGGAAAGTTCAGCCGTAATCTGACCTTGTGCCCGCGGGCAGTAACGAAGGAGATGTACATGCTGGTTGAACAGATCGAAAACAAATGGCTCGACAGTTTCCGCAAGGTGTTTGCCTTGTGTGCGGTGCAGCCGGGTGACCGGGTGGTGATTCTGTCGGAAACCCTGTCGCGGCAGGTCAACGTCAAGCTGGCTGAACTGGCCTTGCTGGATCTGGGGGCCCAGGCGTTTCATGTGGTGTTGCCGACACCGCGCCAGAATGCGCCGGTGCCGGTGCGTTCTACCGGCAGCTCGCATGCGATTGCCGGTAATCCGTCCGTGATTGCGGCCTTGAAGTCGACGGCGCTGGTCATCGATTGCACCATCGAGGGCCTGTTGCACGCGCCCGAACTGAAAGAAATTTTGTCCGGTGGCACGCGCGTGATGATGATCAGCAACGAGCACCCCGAAATTCTGGAGCGCCTGATGCCCGACCCCGCCCTGCAGCCCCGGGTGGCGCAAGGCGTGGCCATGCTGGATAAAGCCCGAGAAATGCGCGTGACCTCGGCAGCAGGCACGGACCTGGTCATTCATCTGGAAGGCGCCCCGGCCCGGGGTTCGGCCGGTTTCGTGACCGAACCGGGCAAAGTGTCGTACTGGCCCGGTGGCCTGTGCTTGTGCTTTCCCACAGCGGGTAGCGTGAATGGCACAGTGGTCATGGATGTCGGTGACGTCAACCTGACCTTCAAAAAGTACCTCGATTCGCGCATCACCCTGACCCTCGAAAACGATTTTGTCACGGACATCCGCGGTGACGGGCTGGATGCCCAACTCATGGCCAGCTATTTTGCGGCCTGGAACGACCCGAATGCCTACGGCGTATCGCATGTGGGCTGGGGCATGAACCCCGCCGCGCGCTGGGATGCGCTGGCGATGTACGACAAACACGACACCAACGGCACTGAACTGCGCGCATTTGCAGGCAACTTCCTGATTTCAACCGGTGCCAACGAGCACGCCAACCGCTTCACCAGCGGCCACTTTGACCTGCCCTTGCGTCATTGCACGGTTAGCCTGGATGGTGTTGATGTTGTGCGCAATGGCGTTGTCCAGCCCCCGCTGGCCGGGTAAGCGGGGGCGATGATGACGACGTTCAAGATTCACAATCACCGGATGGCGGCATGTTCGACGCCGCCAGCGGCGCTCCCGGGGGCGATTTCGGAGGGGGCTGATGGCGGTTCGGAACGCGGGCCGGTGCCACCTGGGGCCCCCGCCATCGCCTACGCCGAAGCGGGCCCGGCGCAGGGGCCTGCCATCTTCTTCCTGCACGGCATCGGTGGCAACAAAACCAACTGGCAGCAGCAACAACTGTTTTTTGCCGGCCACGGGTACCGCACCATCGCCTGGGATGCCCGCGGCTACGGCGATTCTGATGATTACGATGGCCCGTATGATTTTGCTGAAATCAGCGGCGATCTGAATCGTCTGATGGACCATCTGGGCGTTACGCAGGCGCATTGTGTCGGTCTGTCGATGGGTGGGCGGATTCTGATGGACTTCGCCGACCGTCACCCGCAGCGCCTTAAGTCGTTAACGTTATGCGGCGCATTCCCTAGTTTCAACAAGGCCCTCAGCCCGCAACAGCGCGATGACTTCCTGCGCTTGCGCCAGGCCCCGCTGCTGGCCGGCAAAACCTTTGCCGACCTGGCCCCCGAGCTGATCCATTCCCTGACCAGCCCCTACGCCTCTGCGCAGACCCAGGCGAAGCTGCATGCCAGCATTTGCGCCCTGCGTAAAGAATCGTACCTGAAGGCCCTGGCCGCTGCGTCAGACTTTGACCGCACTGAAGCGATTCAGCGCATTACCGTGCCGACCCTGCTAATGTACGCCGAAGACGACCGCCTGACGCCACCGGCGATGGGTCGCGAAGTGGCGGCTTTGATGCCGCATGCCCAGTTCACCCTGTTGCCGCGCTGCGGTCATTTGATGAATCTGGAGTGTCCGGATGCGTTTAATGAGCCGTTGTTGGGTTTTCTGAAGGGTTTAGAGAAGGTCCATGATTCAAACACCGCGACAGAAAAATAATCAGCGCCCTAACAAAAATACCTAAACCTCTATGAAATCCCTCCATACCCCCATCCTCATTGCCGGCGGCGCGTCCGTTGGGTTATCGCTGGCCGCCGAACTGGGTTGGCGCAATATCCCCTGCCTGCTGGTCGAACAGCGCGCCGAAGTGAACCCGCACCCCCGCGCCAATGCGGTCGGTAACCGCACCATGGAATACTTCCGTCGTTGGGGCGTCGACAAGCACCTGATCGGCAAAGGCGTACCGGCCCACCTGCCGGCCGACTACCACTGGGTCAGCAGCATGCATGGCAAGTCCTTGCATCGCTTGTCGATGCTGTCTTACCAGGCCCTCGAAAAGGCCCGTGACGAGGGCGTGGCCGACCCGCAGGCCGAAATGTACTGGTCACCGTACCTCAAAACCATTGTTGGCCAACAGCACGTTGAAACTGCCCTGAAAGACTACGTGCTCACGCGCGACAGCGTCGATGCCCGCTTTGGCTGGGAACTTCAGAGCTTCACTCAAGACGCCTGTGGCGTCACCGCCCAAATTCACTGTACCGCCACTGGCGAAACCCAAACCGTCACTGCCGACTACCTGGTGGGCTGCGACGGCGGCCGCTCGCTGGTTCGCGAAACCCTGGGCGTGCCCATGTCGGGTCGCAGCGGGCTGGCCCGCTTCGTGTCCATCTATTTCCGTGCCCCCGACTTCATGTCGGCGCACACCTTTGGTCATGGCAACATTTACTTCCCGTTGCGCAAGTCGTGCCGTGGCTTCCTGTTGAACTGGGATGGCGGCACCCTCTGGACCTATCACCTGATCATGCCCGACGGCGTCGAATGGACCGACATCGACCCCAAAGCCGCCATCACGCGCTTGCTGGGCAAAGAAATTGACCTGGACATCATCGAAGTGCAACCCTGGACGGCACACGCGCTGGTCGCCGACCAATACCGCGTCGGCCGCGTCTTCCTGGCGGGCGATGCCGCCCACAAATTCACCCCGACCGGGGGTCTGGGCATGAACACCGGCGTGGGTGATGCTGTGGAACTGGCCTGGAAACTGGCCGCCGTGGTGGAAGGCTGGGCCCCCGAGGCCTTGCTCGACACCTATCACATCGAGCGTCACCCCATTGGCGTGCGCAACACCCAAGAGGCCGCCGACAATTTCGACAAACTGTATTCGGTCATGCAATACGACGAAGAACTGGACGCCGAGGATGCGCAAGGCCAAGCCCTGCGCGAACGGCTGGGTGCCGAGCTGCGCAACCAGGAAAAAATCCTGGCGTCATCGGGCGTGTTGCTGGGGTATCGCTACAACAACAGCCCCATCTGCATCCCCGATGGCAGCCCCGAGCCTGCCGACGACCCGCGCCGCTACATTCCGGTTGCCCGCCCCGGCCACCGCGCGCCGCATGTGTGGCTATCCCCCAAAGAAGCCCTGTTCGATCGCTTCGGCCCTGGTTTCAACCTGCTGAACTTCAACGGCCACCCCGTTGACCCGGCCTGGGCCCAGACTGCCCAAAATGCCGGTATTCCTCTGACTTTTTTGGATGTCGACCACCCCGTCGCCAAAGACCTCTACGCCGCCGACCTCGTCCTCATCCGCCCCGACATGATGATTGTGTGGCGGGGTGGTGCAGAGACGCAAAATGTTGAAGAGATCCTGTCGATCGCTGTTGGCAGGCTGTGTTAAAAAGCGTTGACGAACTTTCTGTTTCCATAGCTTCAACAGAAAAATAACGGTTTCGGCAAGGCTAAAAATGACAGAAGATATTCGCTGGCAACAGCGGTTTTCCAACTATCAGCGTGCGCTCGCAAGCCTGCGTTTGGCAGTACAGCTTAGCGCTGAACGCCCTTTGTCCGACCTTGAACAGCAAGGTCTGATACAGGCTTTCGAATTTACTCACGAGCTGGCCTGGAATTGCCTGAAAGACTACTTGAGCTACCAAGGTGTCCAGCCCCTCATGGGCTCTCGCGATGCCACTCGCCAAGCCTTCGCGGTGGGTCTGATCTCTCAGGGCGACCAATGGATGGACATGATCGCTAATCGCAACCGTACTTCTCATACCTACAACAAAGCCACGGCCGATGCCATCGTCTCGGCAGTGCTCGAGCGCTACTTCCCTCTTTTCGAACAACTGGAAAAGCGGCTTGAACAGCTTCGCGATGCCGATACCCTTTGAATCGTTTGAGGCCGATGGCCTGCAACCGTCTCAGCGCCAGGCCATCCGGGAAGTTCTGGAACACTACCCTTGCGTGCGGGCAGCGACACTGTACGGTTCACGCGCCATGGGGCGGCATCGCCCGGGCTCGGACATTGACCTGACGCTTGTGGGTGATATTGATCTGTTCACCCTGAACACCATCAGTAACACCCTGGATGACCTGATGTTGCCGTACGCCATCGATTTATCAGCCTTCAACCTCATCGACAACGATGCCCTGAAGCAGCATATACAGCGTGTTGGCAAGCTGTTTTACCAGGCAACGTAATTTTCCGAGGTGCCATTTTCAGACATACACATCAAAGCGCGCCATTAGAAGTTTCTCCACTCATCAAGTGGTAAACCTTCTTCCTCAAAGGTGGTGGTCAACTTCACTGATCTGTCTGGTTAGTGCTCAGTGCGTTTGAGGTCGCGGTAGAAATTCT
>CAYTSJ010000041.1:0-1407 GCA_964440385.1 uncultured Pusillimonas sp.
GACGTGACCATCGTGCCCGCAGGCGTGCATTTTTCCGGGGTGTTTGCTGGCATGTTCAAAGGCGTTGGTTTCCTGCATCGGCAGGGCATCCATGTCGGCTCGCAGTGCAATCGCACCACCCGGTCCGCCTGTGCCCTGAATGGTGCCGACCAACCCGGTAATGCCCAAGCCCCGATGGATAGGGATGCCCCATGCTTCAAGCTGGGCAGCGACGACATCGGCAGTACGGAATTCTTCGTAGGCCAACTCCGGGTGAGCATGGATATCACGACGAATGGCGGCGATTTCGGGTTGCCACGAGACCAAGGGTTCGACGAGTTTCATGATGATATCTTTCAGGGTTGGTTGTCAGGCATCAAATGGCTACTGGCCATTTGATGCAATGATGTGGCCAGGTGTTTGTTGCTGGCGTAGATATAACCTTTGACAGGCCACGCGGTCTGGTGTCGGATGTCTTCTGCGCAACCGCCAGCCTCACGGACAATAACCGTACCGGCCGCGACATCCCAAGGTGCCAGACCCATTTCCCAGTAGCCGTCGTAACGTCCGCAGGCCGTCCAGGCGAGATCTAATGCGGCTGAGCCGCCTCGGCGTATGCCGCGTGTGTTGTGGATGGCATTCACCAGTGTTGGCATGTAGGCATCGTAAAAGCTGAAGTCCCGAAAAGGCAAGCCTGTGGCCAAAACGGCTTCGGAGAGCGTGTCGGTGTGTGAGCATTGAATACGATGGTTGTTCAGCCAGGCGCCGCTGCCGTGCAAGGCAGTGAAGAGTTCTTCACGATTAGGATCGTAGACCACACCGATGACAGGCGTGTCTTTTTCAAGAATGCCACTGCCAGGTAATTGGGTGCCCGGGTGGGCAACCAGAGCAATCGAGACTGCGTAGTGGGGAATACCATGCAAAAAGTTAGTGGTGCCGTCCAGGGGGTCGATAAACCATGACGCAAGACCACTGGTCTGTCCGCCAGATTCTTCTGCCACAATGCCGAATTGCGGCGTGTCTGCAACGAGGATATCAAGGATGGCTGTTTCAGCGTCGCGATCAGCTTGTGAGACCAGGTCGTTGCGAGCCTTTTTGTCGATGACCAGGTCAGAGCGCTTGTGCGCGTGAGACTGCAGCAGAGCAGCCCCTGCATGCGCCGCGCGAACCGCAGTGTTGAGGAGTTCGCCGAGGTGGAGAGATTCTGTTTTCATGCCGGCCATACCAATGCAATACGAGTTATAAGTTTACGCAACATTGTGCGCGTCGTCTGCGGTAGATTGGGTTAAATAAACAATGCAAGATTCAAATTGCCATAATGAAACGACGTGGTTGCAAATTTTGATGCAAACGATTGCCTTGTTTGATCTTGTCGGGGACGAGGCTTTGACGCTATGCGACAGCGAGTTCGACAAAGGCCAGCGGTTT
>CAYTSJ010000041.1:1417-10106 GCA_964440385.1 uncultured Pusillimonas sp.
AGGGATGGAGACAAAGTTCACGCCAATCAAAACCGCTGCATTATGTTGGCTTTGATCCCTCCGGCCTTGATGTGGCCGAGTTCGCAAAGGCTTGCAGTCATTATCCAGACAGTGTAGAGCGCCTGGCACTGAATCGAGCGTGGCGCATACCCCTGCCGGGGGTCAGTGTGTTTGAGTTTGACGACGGGCTCATCAGGCTGACGCTTTTTCACATGCCGCTCAAGCATGCAATTGTGCAAGCGGTTGCGCGTGTTCATTTGTTTTTGCTAGACAACAATATTGCCTGCCTCTGTGCGCAAGAGTCAGGCTTTTCTCTTTTCGGCCAGATTGCCCGATTATCAGCGCCGGGTGCCATGGTTTTGGCGGCGGCCACGTCACATGATGAGCAGGTGAGTGTTGGGTTAAAGCGTGCCGGTTTCCTGTGCGAGCCGCTTGATCCGAGAATGAGGGTCCGCGATGCAGCTACCGTGTCTGATGTCGAGTCTTCTGGCTTTGATGTCACGTTTGGTTTTAAGGCGCGCTTACGAAACACCATTCATCATTCAAAGCAGCGCCGGTCTGTGGTGCGAGAGGTGGCCGTTGTTGGCGGTGGCGTTGCTGGCGCCGGGGTCGCCTATGCTTTGGCCTTGCGGGGGCATTCTGTTCATGTGTTTGATGCTGCGCTGGCTCATTCGAAGCAGGGCGTTCACCTGGGGCATCACGGTGCTGCCGTGACGCCTGTCGTGTCACGTGATGATGACTACCGCGCGCGTTTGTCGCGCGCGGGTGCGCGGCTAGCCTGGCAGCGTTGGCGTTCTTTGCCGGATCAGGCTCGGCCACTGAAGGTGGGCACAGCGGTTATTGCGACAGATGACGATGAGCAACAGCGCTTGCATGAGGCGCTTGTTAATGGCAGCTATCCCTCATCATGGGCAAGTTGGTCTGAGCCTTGTACCCAGAACCTTTTGCCCACGCAGAAGGCCAGACGTCCTTGGGTGCATTTTCCTGAAGGCCTGATGATCAGGCCTGGTTATTTGATAGAAGCGTTATTAAGCCACCCCGGCATTCATGTGCATGCGAACGATATCGCTGTCATCCGGCCGGCGGCATCGGTGTCGGTTCGATGGGAAGTATGCGATTCAAAAGGTGAGGTTCTGGTTCGCGTGCCCGAGGTGGTGCTGGCGAATGCCGGCGCTGTGCCGACCTTGTTGCGCAATAGCGGTCTTGAACCGTTGCCCTCACGGTTGGCTGCGATGCAGGCAATCCCGGGTCAAGTCAGTTACTTTGATGCCCACCGTTTTACAACGTCCTTTAGCCAGGTTCTGGACGGTGACGGCTATTGGTTACCCCGGTTGGATGGTTTGCATGTTGGCGGTGGCACATACAATCTGGGGGCGAACCAGGCCGCCGTGACAACGGCTGGACATGCGCAGGTGATTGACAAGATAAGTGGCGTGTTTGATCTGATGCAGGTTCCTACGGCCGAGGGTGTGATGCCGTTTGATTATCACGAGGCTTTGGCCAACGCCGTCACCGGGGGTTGGGCGGGTTGGCGTGCAGTGGTTCCCGGACGGTTGCCTGTTATCGGGGAGCTTGATGCTTATGCGGGTCTCTGGGTAGCTTGTGCTTACGGCTCGCGCGGGTTAACGTGGTCTGCCTTGGCCGGGGAAATTATTTCGGGTATGTTGAACGATGAGCCTTTGCCTCTCGAGAGGGAATTGCTGCGGGCCATAGCGCCCCGTTGAGACTGAAACAAGAGGTTCCTGAGGGTGTGGGCTGTTCAAGAGACCAATCTGGCGGTGCCTTAGAGCGCTTATGTGCTTTGCGATTCTGGACTGAAATTTATCAACGATTTTGTTTTATTGCGTAAATCCGTCAAAATATTGGCTTTTGAACGCTTTGAGGCTTTGAGCCCAAGGAATGCGCTGTGCCGCCTAAGTCTGACCTCGAAAACGTGAAGCCCGTTGATTCCCTGAAATTTGCAGGTGCAAAGTCGACGACTGTCGACTTTCAGATCGCTGACTCCGATACTTATTTACGTGTGGAGGCGCATGCGCCCGGCGTGTTCCGGCTGCAGTTTGGTCCTTTAACTCTGTTGTCTCCTGAAAAGCCGTCCGCACGTGCCGTACGACATGCCGAGATGTTGCTGGCGCGTCCCGAGCCAGTCAGCGAGATGCAGGTCTGTTCATTGCTCGCTGCGCAAGGCGGAGCCTGGGCTATAGAGCAAGGCGATATCACGCTTGAGATCGACGCTCAGGCTAACTGGAGCCTTTCCAAAGGTGATTTCACACTGGTCTCATCAGTGTCGCCCGCTTCTCAACAGGGGCTTGTTGCTGATCAAACAGTCTGGCAACTGGGGCTTGAACTTGATGAAGGCGAGATGCTCTGCGGGTTGGGTGAAACCGTTGCAGACTTTGATCGACGCGGGCAACTGATCATTTCCGACTGCCCGGCGCATCGTGCGCTTCCTTTGGTCTGGAGTCCAAGTGGTTGGGGCATGTACGTTAATACACTGGGGCGTGTTGTGCACGATCTGGGTCATGCTCAACACGATGTCTATGGCCTGCAGGTGCAAGACGAGTTGTGTGATCTGTTTTTGTTTGCCGGAGATCCTGCCGAGATTCTGAATCAATACACCGCACTTACAGGTCGTGCGGGTCAGCCTGGTCTTTGGCCGATGGGGGTCTGGCTTGATCAGGCGCCGGGTCAAAGCGTGGATGCGCTGGTTGCCCTGGCTCAAGACCTGAGAGATCAGGCTTTCTCTTTTGATTCGGTTCGTTTGACCGGTGCAGCGCCTTACGGGTTTCAGGCCGATAAGCCGGTCTTCGAATGGGATGACCAGCGCATCGCTGATCCCAAAAACATGCTGGGCCGGTTCAACCGCATGAATGCTCAACTGGCGGTGCCGACGTTTCCTGGCGTGCTGGCCGGTACCGTGTTGTTTGAAGAGTGGGAAGATCGCGGCTGGTTGCTGGTCCGCGATGAAGATTCAACGGCTCATGTGTTTCCCGGGAATGCGTCCAGCGGCGGTAAACCTTTTGCTTTGCTTGATCTGACCAATAAAGATGTTTACAAGGCGTGGTCCGAGCGCCAGCGTCAGATCTTCGATGAGGGTGTGCATGCGCCTGTGTGCGATGCGCAGTTTGATATTCCCGATGGCATTACCTCTCGGGGTGGCGAAACAGGTGCACAGCTCAGGGCAGTGTATCCGCTACTGGCTCGGCGGGCACTTTTTGATGCAGTAGCGGGGCATAAAACACCTCAAGAGGGTGTGGTTTTCAGCCACGATACTTTCCCGGCTGTACAGCGATTCGCCTGGCAAAGCGCGTTCGACGTCACGAATGACTGGCAAGGTCTGCAGCAGGGATTGCGTGCGACCCTTAGCGCGGGCTTAAGCGGTGTGCCGGTTCATATGCAAACGCTGGGTAATGCCGCGGCGCCAACTGACGCCATGACGCCAGAGCTGTATGTCCGGTGGCTGGCTCAAAGTGTGTTTTCAGCCAATTTCAGTTTTCAGGCGGTTCCGGCTTTGTTGCCGCAGTCTTTTGATACAACGACGCAGGCACTGGTTCGCCATTGGTTGCAGTGGCGTTATCGCCTCATACCCTATGTGTTGGGTATTATCGAAGATGCAGTTCGAACTGGTCTTCCAGTGCAGCGGGGCATGGCGCTGGCGTTTCCCGAAGATGTTGTGGCGCACGAGTTTGACACGCAATACATGCTGGGGCCCGCATTACTGGTAGCGCCAGTGACTGCTCCGGGTCAAAAAGTGACGGTGTATTTACCGGAAGGGTCGGCCTGGTGGGATATCAGTACCGGATGGCGTTACGAAGGCGGGGCTGTGTTGTCGGTCGAGCCGGGGCTTGACTCCCTGCCAGTCTTTGGTCGTGAAGGCCATATGTTGTGCCTTGGGCCCGTGACTGCACATACTGCCGATTTCAATTCTGCGCGCCTGCTTGATGAGGTCTGGTTGTTTGGTATGCCTGAGCATAGCCCTGCCGTCATGCGCAACAAGATACGTGTCATGCAGATGCAGGGGTCCAGTTATATCAAGGGGCTTGAGGGGCTCAAGATCTTGCCGTCTGAAGGGCTTGAAGTGAAGCGCCGGGGCGCTGAGGTCAGGATCTCCAGAATGCGTTAGGACCGCCTTTATGCCGGGCTACTGCTTTTTCGTGAAGGCCGCAGCCCGGGAAGCACCGTTTTTTAGTGTGGTTGCAGTGAATGGTCTGGTTTGCTTTTAACAGGCCAAACAAAAAAATTAAAATATTTGCTCTTTTTTGTCTTTTAGTTTGACATCTAAAAAAGCTTCTGTCATAATTTCGTTCTCGGTCGGGCTGATAGCTCAGTCGGTAGAGCACCGGACTTTTAATCCGTTGGTCCTGGGTTCGAGTCCCAGTCAGCCCACCACCCGATCTAAAACGCCGCTTCGAAAGAAGCGGCGTTTTGCTTTGTGGCGCAGCGCACGTTCTGAACATCTCAAACCGAGCATTCAATATCGTCAGTCAAAAAAATGCCTGCACGATGTGCAGGCATGTCAGGCTGTTAAACGCCCCGCATGGGTTTTTTACGGATCTGTTATCTGACCCTGTAAGTACGGGTCGCAATCAGGCGATCGGCTTCATCACGGATGCGTATGGTGACCATGACCGGTATAAAGGCTTTGGGTAATGCTGCACTGCCATTCAAAGAGGCGTAGAAGCCCACTTCAATGTTTCCGGCGGCAAGCTCGATGGTGGTGGTTTGCCCGCTGGGGTAACGCCCCTGAACGGCAAAGTCGACTTTACCCTTGATGGTTGCTGCATCTCGTTTGTTTTGCATCACCAGCAGCTTATACAGCAGGTTGCCCTCGTTGGTGGTGAACTCGGCTGCCCGAATGCCAGGCGATGTGCCTCGAGGGTCTGGGGGAATGGCATCGACCAGAACCTGGATGTTTGAGGTCAGGTCATTCAGTGACTTTTCGGCCGTTGATGCCTTTTGGTTTTGTTTATCCAAAGAGGCGCGCAATTCGTCTATTTCGTGCGACTGGCGATCGACTTGCGATTGCAAACGTTGCTTTTCAAGGTTGGCACTGTTGAGCTCTTGGCGAAGGGCGTCTGCCTGTTGCACAGTAAGTACAGGGGGGCCATAGCTCTTTTGAATGAACAGCAGGCCACCAGAACCCAGAACGATACCTGTCAGCATCAAGATCAGCCAGCGTGGTACGCGTCTCTTTTTACGGGTGGATCCGTAGGGAGTGGGTTTGAAAGTGCGTTTCGAGGAGCCAAATAGCGCCATGTTGATTTACGTCCTGTATTGGGCAAACTGAATAGTGAGATCGAGGTTGCGCGGGTAGTACCGGATGCCTTCGGTGGCCGTGGTTCGGTGCCTATCGGGCAAAAATTTGTCGGGAGATCTGTTTATCAAGATCTGCCAAACGCTGGGGTGTCCCGACATCGACCCAGTGGCCATTGTAATGCGAGCCAATGACTTGCCTGTTCAGCATTGACTTTTTTAGCAATGGGGCCAAAGGGGCAGGCTGATTCGCAGGGACCTCGCGAAACAGTTCAGGCGAGTAAATGCCAACCCCGGCGAAAGTCAGCTTGAGCTCTGGAACGGCAGTTGGCCCAAGGTGAACGTAGCCGCTGTTTTCAAGGTGAAAATCGCCCTCCGGGTGGTGCGTCGGGTTGTCGACCAGCAGCAGCCAGGCGCTGCAATGCTGACGGGTAATTTGCTCTGCGTGATGTTGTGCCGTGGTCATGGGCCAGTCGCACCAGACGTCCCCGTTGATGACCAGAAACGGGTCGGTGCCTAGCAACGGTAATGCCTTTGCAATGCCACCCGCAGTCTCGAGGGGTACCGATTCGGCCGAAAAATGCAAACAAGCGCCAAAGGCTTGGCCATTGCCCAGTGCGGTTTCAATTTTATGACCTAACCACGCATGGTTGATGACAATGTCTGTAATGCCTGCTTTGACCAGCTTTTCGATATGCCACTGAATCAGTGGTTTGCCCCCCACTTCAAGCAACGGTTTTGGGGTGTGGTCGGTGAGTGGGCGCATGCGTTCCCCGCGCCCGGCGGCAAGAATCATGGCACGCATCAGAATGTGTAGCCTTCAATGACTTGACGGTTTTCAAGTCGGTCGAGCAGGCGTAGCAAGGGTATGAATACGCCATAGCGGGCAGCGACTTGACGGATGTATTGACTGACCCGCGGCATGTGGTCCAGGTAATGGTGCTTGCCGTCACGGTGAGACAGGCGTGCAAACACACCCATGATGCGCAAGTTACGTTGCAAGCTCATCCACTCATAAGCCCGATGGAAGTCCGCAAAGTCTGATGCTATGGGTAACCCTGCCTTGCGCGCCATTTCCCAGTACCGTATAGCCCAGTCAAGTTGTTGCGGCTCTTCCCAGGTGGTGCGGGCATCCATGACCAGTGACGCAATGTCATAAGTAATAGGCCCTGCCAATGCATCTTGAAAATCGATGATGCCTGGGTTGGGGCCGTGCGAGGGTTCGGTGCATCGCATCAGGTTGGGGGAGTGGAAGTCGCGGTGAACCAGTACCGTACCTTGCCGAACGTTATCGTCGACCAGAAGGTTGAACACCCGGTTCAGCATTTCTGATTCTTTGTCAGAAAGAGTGGCCTTGCAGTGCACATCCACAAACCACTCGGGGAATATGGACAGCTCGGTCATGAGCCGCTCGCGGTTATAGGCGGGCAGGTTGCTGTAATCAGCGCTTTGCATCTGTACCAGCGCGGCCAAGGCTTCGCGGTAACACGTCTGCAAGGTGGCGTCGTCCAAGCCAGACTGAATGGCTTGATAGTACGTTTGCGGCCCGAGGTCAGAGAGCAATAAAAAACCCTGCCCGATATCCTGAGCCAACAGTGTGGGTATATTGACGCCGGTCTTGGCCAGCAAGCGGATGACATTGATGAAAGGGCGGCAATCTTCCTGAGGCGGTGGCGCATCCATGACGATGACTGTGCTGTGATTGCCTTTCAGTCTGAAATAGCGCCGGAAGCTCGCATCGGCAGAGGCGGGTGCCAGCGAGTCCAGGTCAAGATGGTATGTGTCGACCAAAGGTTGAAGCCAGTTTTTAAGGGCCTGCAGGCGTGCATCATCTTGTGGGTGCGAAAAGACAGTCATAAGCAGACAATAAAAGGTCGAGTCAAGTTATAGTGTGGGGGGGTTTTTTTGGTCACGCGGGCTTCTTCTATAATAACGGGTTGCCGTTGTTATGTAAGTCGTGCGGCCAGTGTCATGTCAAAATCATAATCTGTTTTCTGGGGCGAAATTCTCGTGCGTTTAGTTGGGTGGGCAGTTCTATTGGCATTGACCAACGTGTCGTCAGCACTGGCCAGCGGCCCAGAGGCAGCCGCGCCTGTTTCCCGACTGACAATTACCGAAATTCATCAAGGCCAGACCTCCAGACTCGTCGAGGCGACTCAGCTCAGGCTCAGAAGTGGCGTTAAAGACGACGAGAAAACGGCTTTCACAGTTTCTGATCGCATTGATTCTGATGCCGACGGCAAAATCATTTTGAAAGGTAATGCCGAGGTTCGCCGTATCGATTCCGTTGTCAAAGGCGATCGCATCGATTACCAGCGAGATACCGGGCAAGTCGACGTCTGGGGTAATGCCCTGATCTCACGCGATGGCACGATTATTCGTGGGCCTGAACTGCACTACAACCTTGACAGTGAAACGGGTGAGGTTTCGCAGCCTGATTTCTGGTTGGGTGCGGGTGGTGGCTCAGGCAAAGCCGATCGGGCCCAGATTTTCAGTCGTTCGACCATGCGCCTGACTGACATGACGTATGCGGCGTGTCCGTGTCCTGATCCGGCTTGGTATATTTCGGCGCCGCGGGTTGATTTTGATACGGAAGCTAATGAAGGCGTAGCGCGTAATGGTGTGCTTTACTTCAAGGGTGTACCCATATTGGCTTCCCCTTATTTTACGTTTCCGTTACGTAAAGAGCGCAAGTCTGGTTTTCTGATGCCCAGTTATGGGGGGTCCAGTAACTCGGGTTTCGAATTTGCACTGCCGTATTACTTCAATCTGGCGCCTAACTATGACTTGACAGTCACGCCACGCTATATGTCAAAACGTGGCCTTCAATGGGGAGCCGAGTATCGTTATCTGGGTCGTAACTATAACGGCCAGTTTGCTGGCAGCTATCTGCCGAACGACAAACTAACCGATACCAAACGCTGGATGTATTCCTGGAAACACCAGCATACGTTTGGTTCTGGTTTTTATGCCCAGGCTGATGTCAACTCGGTTTCCGATGACAATTATTTCCGCGATTTCTCTACGATCGGTATCAACCAGGCATCCATTGACTATCTTCCCAGGGTTTTTACACTGGGTTATGCGGGTAGCCCTTACTGGAATGCGACCTTACAGCATTACACTTACAAGACCCTGCAAGACACCACTGCAGGTGCGGCGTTCAGAAGCCCTCCCTACAACAAAGAGCCCGAACTGACAGTTACCGGCAGCCGATATAACTGGTTTGGTTTCGATATGGTTTCTTCTAACCAGGCAACAAGGTTTGTATTGCCCCGCTACGACCGGGGTTCCGACTATGCCGGGTATGTTGATGGCCAGCGCCTCGGCCCAGACGGTTCGCGCTACAAATCGTACAGCACAATTTCATTCCCTATCGTCAGCTCGGGTTGGTATATCAAGCCCAAAGCCGGTTTGCATTTAAGTCAATACAACACCG
>CAYTSJ010000042.1:0-9970 GCA_964440385.1 uncultured Pusillimonas sp.
ACATTGCCGCTCTGGGTAAAGACCTGGTAGGGACATTCAACTCATCACAATGGGCAGATGACCTGCCAAACCCGGCCAACAAGAAATTTGTTGAAGCGTTCCAGAAAGAGTATGGACGCCTGCCCAGCATGTACGCTTCGCAAGGCTACGATGCCGCCATGTTGATTGACGGGGCTGTTCGCCAGGTCAACGGCAAAGTTGAAGACAAGGAAGCCTTCCGCAAAGCCATGAAAGACGCCAAGTTCGAATCGGTGCGCGGCAACTTCAAGTTCAACAACAATAACTACCCGATCCACGACATTCATATGCGCCAGGTCATTGAAGATGACAAAGGCAATGTCCGTAACAAATTGGTTGGCACCGTACTGAAAGATCACAGCGATGTGTTCTCCAAACAGTGCCCAATGAAGTAAACCCGTAGCAAGGAAGCAGTAAAAATGAGCATGACCGAATCTACCGAAGTTTTAACGTTGTGCGTGTCAGATGCCGGCATGCTCACCGCCGAAGTCCGGCAGTTGCGTTTGCGCCCGGTGTCTGCCGGCCAGTCGCTGCCGGGCTTCACGGCGGGTGCTCACATCAGCCTTCAGGTCAAATTACCCGATGGCAAACTTGACTGGCGTGAATACTCGCTGGTGGCACTGGATAACGACTCGGCAGTGGCCCCTGCCGAATACCGCATCGCCGTGCGTAAAGAATCACCGGGCCGTGGCGGCTCGGCCTTTGTGCACGAACAACTTGAAGTCGGGGATACCCTGCTGGTTCGCGCCCCTCGCAACCAGTTCCCCATGGAAAGCAGCAATCATCGGGCCGTTCTGATTGCCGGAGGCATCGGTGTGACTCCGGTCGCCAGCATGGCGGCGCACTGCCGACATATCGGCCGTCCAGTCAGCATGGTGTATGCCGGGCGCAGCCGAGCCTCAATGGCCTATGTGGAAGAACTCCAGACCCTGCTGGGCGACGACCTGCGCATTCACGCTGACGATGAAACCGGCAAACCGCTTGACCTGGCGGCGCTGTTTGGCAGCCTGAACGCCGAAGACCACATTTATTTCTGCGGGCCGACACCCATGATTGACGCCATTCTGGCCATGGCTGAAAAACAGGGCTGGCCGCGTGATCAGGTTCACTTCGAGCTCTTCAATGCACCCGCCGCCGAGGAAGGGGACCATGCCTTCGAAATCGAATTGGCCCAAAGCGGCAAGACCCTGACCGTCCCGGCCGACAAAAGCATTCTGGATATCTTGATTGAAGAGGGTTTTGACCCGCTTTATGACTGCAAGCGCGGTGAATGCGGCGTCTGTGCCTGTGATGTGGTGTCCGGCGAAATAGATCACCGCGATTACATCCTGACGGCCCGCGAGAAGGAAGCCGGTAACATTATGCATACCTGTGTATCACGCGCGAAAGGAGCTAAGTTAGTGATTGATATGTAGTTTTAACCACTTTTAATTGGTTTATCCCTGAACTACGGCCTGCCTGACTTTCTGGCAGGCTTTTTTCATGAAAAGAAACACGTTGACTGCCGGCTAAAACGTAACATTTCGGACCATCTCACACGTCAAAGAAATACCAATAACCCCTTTAATATCAAGGATATAAATCTCTGAAACCACGGGAAGTCCCTGATAGACCACAAAATGCTTTACGCCTAAAGTGTTTACGGTAAAAAGTGGCGCAACCTCGCCCCGGCCAACCCGAAACCAAAGGCGATTACCGTGGAACACTTGGCAAACATTAATCTCGCAAAACTCCAGGACCATCTGGTCTTCCACTCTGACTCTGCTTCAGAGGTGCGTAGCACTTTGGGTGGAATCCTGACCGAACATGACCTGACGCTGGGCGAAGGCAAAGTCAACACGACGCTTTTTCGTCGTCGCCTTAACGATATCAGCGTGATGAAACTGACCTATGGTGCCGAGGTCAAGGTCAAAGCCAGTGCCTTCAAGGGCTTTTCGCTGGTTCAAACGCCACTGAAGGGCAAGTTCGAGGTCAATGTCGATGGTCAACGCCAGACGTTCGGGCCCGGTGATGTCGCGGTGTTGTCCCCCCAGCATGATTTTGGTATTCATTGGGAAGAAGGCAGCGAACAGTTAATTCTGAAGGTTCCCCATCACCTGGCCAGCCACAGCTTCAGGGCAACGCAACTGCCATCCATCGCAAGGTTTGCATCACCCGCGTTCAAATTGGAAGAAAGCCTGAATCTGGTATGGCATTCGCTGGTACAGCAAGCTATTGACTTACCCAACGGGGGCGATGGCCTGAGCAAAATCTGGCTTGAACACTTTGAACAAACACTGGCGTTATTTCTTGTCAGTCATCAAACAACCCTGACACCGCAACCCGAAACCAACCGCCCTTCTCAAGGCAATACTGCCAGCAACGGTTTTGCACCACTTGAGCGCATGGAAACCTACATACGCCAACGTCTTTGTGCACCGATATCGCTGGTTGACCTGGCCAACGCAGCGGGCCTGAGCCCTCGCTCACTGAATGCACTGTGTCACAAATATCACGGTATTTCGCCCATGGTTTTGCTGCGAAACATGCGCCTTGATGCGGTACGCAACAAGCTGCAAATGTGCCCAGGGGCCAATGTCACCACCGTTGCACTTGACCACGGGTTCGGGCATCTGGGCCGGTTTTCGGCCTATTACCGTGAACGATTCGGTGAATTACCCCGCGACACCGCAACACGGCAGTTCTTGCCCTGCATGTAAAAAAATACCCCGCTTGAGAAATAACAAGCGGGGTTTGCTAGTCAGGCAATGTTTTTGTGTTTCACAGGCCAGAGCCCCGGGAACACATTTACAGCCCTGGGAAACGGTCGATTTTTGAAAGCGGAAGATTCGGATCAAAGATCTTGAAACGTAGCCCTGTAATGCCCATGGCCGTCAACCGTGCTGCATGCATGTCCTTGTAGGCATTCAGGGTTTCAAGACTTTCAAACGCATAAATGCCACCAGCTTCACCGGTTTCTGCATTTTCAGTCCACAACTTCCAGATCAGGCCAGGTTCGTTGGCGATACTTTCGGCCAGACCCTTCATCATTTCGCTCATTTCAGCCCCGAAAGGGCCCGTGGTCGGGAAGTCTACTTGCAGGATTTTCATGAAGATCTCCGGGAAAGGTTTTGCACAGTCAAACTTCTGCGCGAGGGATAAGACGACGTTCGAAGACGTTACCAGAAATCGTCTTGGCACTGTCAGAAATCAGGTAGAGCAGGCTTGGAACGACTTCATCAGGTGTAGACACACCCAGGGTTTTTTCGTACATGGCCAGTTCGTCTGCGGTAGCCGACTGCAGGAATACCGGCGTTGCCACAAGACCGGGCGATACAGCGTTAATGCGAACCCCGAAACGGCGTAATTCAAGTGCTGCTGACTTGACCAGCCCGATGATGGCGGCCTTGGTTGATGCATAGGCCGCCGCACCAGGCCAGCCTGCGGACGCCAGACCCGAGGTAAACGTAACGATGGCTCCGCTGCGCTGTTGCTTCATGACCGGGAACAGGGCTCGTAGCAAATAGAATACGCCGGAAAGGTTGACGTCGAGATGACGTTGCCATTCTTCATTCGATAGCTCGTCAATAGGCGTGCGTTTTTGAATCGCACTGGTCAGCACAGCGGCATCGATTCGACCAAAGCGTTTCACCCAATCGGAGATTGCAGCGTTCACCGCAGCAGCGTCGGAAATGTCAACAGGACGGGTGTGGATCTGCCCGACCGGCAGAGTCGACAAGCCGTTTTCATCCACATCCATCGCCAGCACTTGTGCGCCTACATGAGCACAGGCCAATGCCGTCTCGCGGCCGATGCCCGAGGCGGCACCAACGACCAAAACCACATGACCCGAAAAATCATACGTTACTTTCACAGTGAAACTCCATTCAAACCGGCATACGGCCAGTAATGTCTCGATACAGATTGGCCGCCTGATCAGGGTCACCATTCATGGGGACAATCGCGGCAATATGCTCATCAGGCCGGACAAGGACCAGCATATTCAGGTCAACGCCCATGCGCTTGGCCAACGCATTGCCGGGATCCAGCAGGCTGCGATCACGCAGACCTGAATCCAGCGGAGCATCGTAGCGCGACACCTGGAAATGCTGCAATGCAGGCGATTTTGCATCAGGGATGGCTGGGCGACGACGCGCATCGCAGAAATAAAGCGCCGTGAACTTCCCGGAACATACGTCGTGAATACGCTCTGGTTCGCCTTGAGGCGTGTGCACAAGATAGTCGGGCAAACGGTCTCCTGCGATTGATGCGGGGCGCTCGGCACGTGCCACCATCGACCAGTTCGTCGAGCCGACAACGTCCAGTTTCACGCCCAGCATGGTCCGTGTATAGGCGTTTTGCCAATTGCTGTCCGACATAGCCGCAGTCCCGTCGCTACGTTTTTCCATTGAACGGCGAGCGGCCTCAGCCATTTCGCCGGAACCATGAACCGCCAAGGGTTTCTGTTCGCGCTCGTAGCCATCAAGAATCGACTCATCGGCCCATCCCCTCAGGAACCAGGTCAGGCGCCACGGCAGGTTCGAGGCATCCAGGGCTCCAGTATTCAACCCCAGGGCCCACATCGGCGTGATCAAATGGGCCGCATCACCCATCAGGAAGACACGATTACTGCGCCATTGTGTGGCCACCCGGTGATGCACGCGATAGGTGACCTTGTTGATGACTTTTACATTGTCGACTTGACCGATAAAGCGCAGGGACTTTTCTTTGAGCTCTTCTTCGGTAGGTTCTTCCACCCCTTCTTTCATGGGATACAAGAAGCGCCAGCAATGTGGATGACGCACCAAGATCATCCATTCTTCAGGGTCAGCAAAATACGACAAATACGGATAATCGCGCGGGTTGGCGGTATCGAGGTCAACCTCAAGGTCAACCAGCGAGTACTTGACTGGCAATGAGTGGCCATCAACTTGAATACCCATAAGCTCACGCACCGTAGAGCGCCCGCCATCGCAGGCCAGCACAAACGAAGCCTCGGTTTTGTAGACGCCTTCGGCATTACGAATTGTCAACTCGACATGGTCGCCTTTATCTTCGTAACCTTCAAGACGATGACCCATACGAGTTTCAATCAATCCAGTGCGCTTGAGTGCTTCAGCCAGAATAGGCTCAAGGTGATGCTGGGGCAGATTAATGACAAAGGGGTAGCGAGTCTCTTCTGACAAGGCATCAAGGAAAACCGGGTACGTTGACTTCTGGGTGCGACGATCAATTTCGCCGATTTCCTCGACCCGCAACGATTTGGCCAGCACTGCGTTTGCAGCGCCATAGCGGCGCAAAATCTCAAGCGTACGCGTCAGAATAGTGCCCGCTTTAGTGTCCAGCGATAAAGCTGTGTCGTCCTCGTAAATCACGGCAGGTATACCGTAATGCGCGAGGCCCAAGGCGGTGATCATCCCCACTGGACCCGAGCCGATAATTGCCACGGGCTGTTTTTGTGTTTTACCTTCGGTCATCATGACACCCTTTTTGTAAAAACCAGCCCCGACCGTTTTTTATACCGAGGCTTTGAGAATCCGTTTTTGTAGTGATAACAAATGAGCGCGCATCGCTTCGCGCGCAGCTTGTGCGTCCTGCTTCAAGATGGCCTCGAGAATGGCTTCATGCTCACGCTGCGTGACCACCAGACCGTCATCAGGCATCACTCGCAAGTGCCACATCATGTTCGAACGCTCATGCAATGGGCGCTGCGCATCCGCCAGAAACTTGTTACCGGCAGCTTCGGCGATCAACGAGTGGAAAGCATGGTCAATCTGACTGAATGCATCACGTTTGGTCTGGCTGGTCAACGCTCTGGACTGATCCAGCAAACTGCTGAGCGCCGCCACCTGTTCGGATGTCACTCGCTGCGCAGCCAGGGCAACCACCTCGGGCTCCATAGTCAGTCGGGCCTCAATCAACTCCAGAATGTCATGCAGCGAATCAAAACGTACGACCAAGCCTTTACGAGGAATCACCTCAATCAAGCCCTCTATGCGTAACCGCTGAATCGCCTGGTGAACTGGCATACGCCCAAAACCGGTCATCTCACAAAGCGCAGCCTCATTGAGAAACAACCCTGGCCGCAACTCCAGAGACAAGATCTTGTCTTTGATGTGGGTGTAAGCTTGCTCCGTCAGCGAGGGTGCTTTGCGAGCCTGAGTCTTGTCAGTTGAGGATTGCTTTGTGGCCATAACGGTTTACCTTGTGTAATGAGCCACCTATACACCCAGAAATCGCGACCGGATGTCCGGAGACGCTTTGAGTTGCTCTGGGGTGCTGGTGTGGACAATCTGTCCTTTGCTCATGATATTGATCTCGTCGGACAGCCTCATGGCCAGGCCATAATTCTGTTCTACAAGCAATATAGCAATACCCTCGTTGCGCAAGAGCTGCAGCACCTCGGCAACCTGGTTCACCAGCAAAGGCGACAAACCCTCAGAGGGCTCGTCAAGTAACAGAACCTTGGGGTTACCCACAAGCGCTCGCCCGATTGCCACCATACTCTGCTCCCCACCTGACAGCATGTTCCCAAGATTTCCCAGTCGCTCGCCAATACGGGGAAAGAATTGGATTATCCGCTGCGCATCCCAGCCACCCGCTGAGCCCTCGGGCTCTCTTGCCCCTACGATCAAATGCTCACGCACCGTCAGGGTGGGAAACAATCGGCGCCCCTGAGGTACCAGACCAATACGATGATGGGCGATCTCGTGCGCTTGCCGATTCGTCAAGTTTTCCTGGCTCATAACGACTGAACCCGTTCGAACGCGACAATGTCCAGCTATGGCACGAATCAGGGTAGTCTTACCCACGCCATTCTTGCCCAGCACCGTGCAAATTCGTCCCGGCTGTAACGTCAGCGAAACACCATGCAAGACTGTACTGGCGCCATAGCCTGCTGTCAGGTTATTTACCGAGAAAAACTCAGCCATGCTCAGCTCCAAAATAGATTTCTGCCACCATCGGATCATTGCGAATTTCGTCTGGTGTACCCGACGTCGCCAAGGCGCCCTGCTGCAAGACCAGTACCCGGTCAGCCAAACGCAAGGCCATCTCGACATCGTGCTCGATCAGCATGACAGTAATCTCTCGAGGGAAACGCGCCACCATGCCTTCGACCTTGGCTGTTTCAGCTACCGAAAGCCCGGCAGCAGGCTCATCCAGCAGTAACAATCGTGGTTTGCGCGCCAGCGCCAGAACAAGTTCCACCTGACGCTGCTCTCCATATGAAAGGCTATTCGTGAACGTATTGGCCTGCGCGGCAACGCCCCATTCATCAAGCAGAGCCAAGGCACGACTGCGAATCCCTCGCGAAGAGACCAGTGGCCTGAACATATTGAAACGCCCAGGTTCACCCGCCTGAATCGCCAGCATCGCGCTTTCAAGCACCGTCAAACGCGGAAACAAGGTAGTGATCTGGAAGGTGCGCCCCAAACCCATCGCGACACGCTGCGACACTGAAAGGTTTGAAAGATCTTGTCCGAACATGCGCAGCGTTCCTTCAGTCGGTGCAAACAACCCTGTAATCACGTTGAACAAGGTGGTTTTGCCAGCACCATTGGGGCCGAAAATCACCAGTCGCTCACCCATAGGCACCGAAAAAGACAACTGATCAATGGCCTTCAACCCGCCAAAACGTAACGTGAGGTTGCGGATATCAAGTGCATTCAAGATGAGGCCCCCTGCTTGCGAGACACGAACCAGCCAACAACGCCATTGGGCGCAAACAGCGTGACCAATACATAGATCAGGCCCAGAATAAGCACCCAACGATCGGTAATGCCACTGATGTAGTTCTCAAGACCAATGATGATGAATGCGCCAAGAACAGGCCCATACAATGTCCCGGCACCACCGAGGATCACCATGATGAGCACCATGGCCGAATACGCAACGCTAAGGTAGCTTGGCCCGACAAAACCGTTTTGCCACGCCATCAAGGCACCCGCCAAACCTGCCAACCCACCAGAGACAACACAGGCCAGATATTTGTAGGCCCAAACGGGATAGCCCAGCACCAGCATGCGTCGCTCATTTTCACGCACGCCCAGCAAGGCTCGCCCAAATGGCGAGGCCACAAACAGCCCGGTCAGGAAAATGACCAAAGCAAAAACAGCCAGTACGAAATAGTAGTAGCCCCCGCTCGTGGTCAAGTCCCACATTAACAATGCCTGGGGTCTTGGAATACCGGGAATACCGTCATCAGCACCCGTAAAACTTTTCCAGCTGTAAGCCACGCCCCACAAAACTTGGGCTAACGCCAAGGTGATCATCAACAGATAAGCCCCTTTGGCACGCAACGTCAACATACCGAACACCGCTGCCGTCAAGGTCGACAGAAATACTGCAGCAAACAACTGCAACCAAAGACTGTCAATACCCGAGGTGGACATTTTTGCCACGACATAAGCGCCCACCCCGAAAAATGCCGCATGCCCTAACGAGGCCATGCCGCCATAGCCCAGAATGATGTTCAAACTGACAGCGAACAAGGCAAATGCCATCATCTTGACGACCACACCTTGAACGTATGAACCAGCAAATACAGGTACCACCAGCAAAGCCAGCAAGACGAGTAATGGCAACACAGACTGCCGCAGACCCGAGGCATTAATCATGCTTTACCTCCCATAAGCCCGTTAGGCCGGAAAATGAGGATCAAAGCCATAGGAACAAACAAAGTAAACAGCGCAAATTCAGGGATCAGCGTTTTACCCAGACTATCCAGAAGACCCACGATGATGGCGCCAACAAAAGCGCCTTTCAGACTACCCAACCCCCCGATGATGACAACCACAAACGCCAATAGCAGCACCTCGAGCTCGAGCCCCACATGGACTCCCAGGATAGGCCCGCCAACAATGCCTCCGAAAGCGGCCAGTGCGGCACCGACGGCAAACGTCGCTGTTGAAAGCAAGGACACATTGATGCCGGTACTTTGGGCAATTTCAGCGTCATCAATTGCTGCCCGGATGAGTGCACCCACACGGGTATGCGACTGTACATACCAGAGCACAACACCGACGACGATACCCACCGCAATCATGAATATCCGGTATGCCGGGAAGTAATAATCGGCGACCTGTATGGGGCCCGCCAGCCACTCTGGTCTGGGCAAGTTCTGGGGCGTGCCGCCCCAGATCCACAGAGCAAGATCCCCAATAATGAGCATGAGACCAAATGTCATCAAGGCTTGCGGCAGCTCATCGTGCGGAATGCGGCGCAACAGCACCCGCTCGATGAAAATACCTATAAGCGTCACAATCGCCACGCCACCCAGCAGGGCCAACCATAAACTGGCTGTTTGCCCATAGATAGCAATGGCAACCCACACGCCAAAGGCATAGAACACGCCATGCGCCAGATTCAAAATGCGCATCACGCCAAAAATCAATGCCAGCCCTGCCGACAACAAGAACAACAGCATGCCAAAAGACAAACCGTTCAGTAACTGATAAAGCCAGAAGTCCATGGTTGTTTCCATCAAGCCTTGGAATGGGCAGGGTCTTTCAATCCCATCGGGAAGGGCCAGTCTGATCCGTACAGGACATGGTCTGCGCCAAAGATCTCTTGAGCCAGCACCAGTGCTGCGTCGTTGTGGGCAATGCCATCGACATAAAAACGACGAGCAGCCTGCAAAGGCGTTTCAGTCGCATCAACATCAACACCCGGACGCCGGGTAAAAAAGCCACGCTCAAGACGCCCGCACAAGCAAGGAAATACGCCACCCGCATGGGCTAAACAGAATCGGATATTTTCATGGCGACGTGGAATATCGGCCATGACCAGATGGGTTGCCGCCACCCCGGTTTCGTAAGGATTCCCCACCAGGTTTTCAAGGTAAAACGGTGTAAGGCGGGGGTCACTGCACGTGCCTGGGTGGATGAACACAAACGCTTTGTGTTCATCTAAAAAAGACCACAAGCCGGCGTACTCGGGCCGTGAATACACGATGTCGGGATGCCCCCCTGCT
>CAYTSJ010000043.1:0-585 GCA_964440385.1 uncultured Pusillimonas sp.
GGTGGCGATGGCGGTTTGTTCAGTGATTGGTGGCACAGGGAGAGAGAAATTCCTAAACTCGTCCTGAGACAGGTTCTGCATGCTGGAACTGGTGCCGGCGCAAGCGCTTTGAACCTGTGCGCGGTAAGACGGAGCTTTTGTCCAGAAGTGGATAAAAGCCGCATCTGCATCCTTGAAATGTACCTGCCATAAACGATCAGGTAAGAACAGGTAGTCGTACCCGCTGCGGACAAAACCTGCTGCTCCAACTAGATCGGGTGTATTCATACGGCTTACGATCATTGTTCCAGCCGTCACGGGACACGCTACTCTATCCATCTCTTCTGCCACGACCACTTTATTCTCATTAGGGTCGAATTCGCCCGAGTAGACGCAGCTGGTCTTCAGAACACCAATTTCACCAAATGTAATGGGCGTGTCGGTTGCGTTTACGCTGACACCGGATTCGATGCTTTTTATGAGGTGCCTTAGAACCGAAACCTCCCAATCAACAGGCACCATACCCAGAAAAGCCACACCGCTATCTTTATATTCCGGATATCTCGGTAAACTCATACCCCACCTCCACGCACGGCTTGCACAGCC
>CAYTSJ010000043.1:595-9709 GCA_964440385.1 uncultured Pusillimonas sp.
GCTTCATTTTCCCAGCCTTGTGGAAAGCCCATGTGTGGACGGGAGACTAGAGGATGCGCATCTAGAAGTTGAACCAAGCGCTCGGCCCAATGGTTTTCTGGGGCAACAACCTGCATCAGGCTTTCGATCACCACAACTTGTAAATACAGTCGGCGTTGGGGATTGATGGTTTGCGTTGTGTCCTGGCGGGACCTGCTGGGAATGGCTTGTGGTACTTGCGGCCAGTCGGAAGGAGCTTTTCTGGGCATGACAGGGCGACTGCCGAATTCCCTGTTCCAGACACGCATGTGGTGGGCGCACAGGTTACGCAGATCCGACAGGCTGCGGAACCATGAGACCAGCACCTTGTGCTGCCAGCCAAAGTGCTGGCTGATCCGCTTTGTGTCATTTTCTTCGCGCAGGTTGGCAAACAGGGTCGAGACGGCTTTGAACGTCAGTAGTTCAATGGCCATCCAGAGCGGTGGCTCGACTGGCGCCGCCGTGTATTTTCGCCGGTAGTGGTCAATGAACGTCTCAACTTCACGGGCCTGTGCGTGTTCACGAAGTTTTTCGATCAACCAGCGATGGTTGTAGCGGGTATCGAAGATGGCAGGGTCAAGGTGGGCATACGGACCATGATGCTCTCCCAGCGTATTGGTTATCTGGGCGCGCAAGGCAACTTCAAGGCGTTCGATGGCATCAATGAGCAACAACCGCAACTCTCGGTCGAACACGTAAAGGCCTAGCACGTCATCAAAACGGGTGTCAGGCAGGAAAGTGTGCTTTCCCAGCCCTGGTCGGTAATGCGGCCGGGTATAAGCTGATAGCCGGAAATAGCTGATGTTGCGAAGGTAATGAAGCGCTTTTGCTTCGTTTGGAATAATCAGCCCGCGTTCTTTCAGCTTGGCAATATGCTCATCTGCCGACAGGGCTGGTTTGGTGTAATCACTCATACGCAGCCCCGGAACGCAAAAAACCCGCCAAAGTGTGCATCGTGGAGAGGCATGGCGGGTGTATTACCACCAATATAGCTTGTTTGGCTTTGAAACTCAAGCGTGCTGCACTCATTCCGCCAACCCCTCAAGCATTGCCATGATCCGTGCCGTCACACCTTTCAACTCCTCATCAATTTCGTGCAAACTGCGCGGCGGCTCGAACACATAGAAATGCCGGTTGAAGGGGATTTCATACCCGACCTTGGATTTTTCGTGATCAATCCAGGCGTCCGGCGCATGGGGCAGCACTTCACGTTCGAAATACGCCTGAATGTCCTCGGTCAAGGGCACGTTTTCAGTATCCCGAAGGCTACTGTCCGGCTGGGGTTTGCCTTTCTGCTTTCCCTTGCTGCCCAACACGATCTGGCCGGCTTCATCGCGTAGCGGGCGTTCCACAGTGATGGTCGTGTAGCCAAACTCCTCGTTCTTGAACACACGCGAAACTGGGACAACCTTCACCTTGCCCCCTTTGGGCGCCTGCGGTTTGGCGTCACCGGTCAGCAGCAGGTGCCGACTCAGTTCCTTACCTTCCTTATCCAGCACAATGGCTTGCTCGGCCTCGTCAAAATCCCCAAACAGGCGGGTGACGTCGGCAATGTGCGTATCGGACATTTCTTTGCGCTTGCTGCCCAGACTTTTGCGCATTTTCTGCCAGAAACTGCTGGCATCGATTAATTGCACCCAGCCTTTGCGATCATCCGGTTTCTTGTTCGACAGGATCCAGATGTAGGTGCTGATGCCCGTGTTGTAGAACATATCGGTAGGCAGGCCAATAATCGCTTCGACCAGATCGTTTTCCAGCACATAGCGACGAATTTCCGATTCCCCGCTACCTGCCCCACCCGTGAACAAGGGTGAGCCGTTCAGCACAATCCCAATGCGGCTCCCGCCATCAACGTCCGGACGCATTTTGCTGATCAGGTGCAGCAAGAACAACATGGACCCATCCGATACGCGGGGCAGGCCAGGACCAAAACGCCCATCGAAGCCTTTTTCCGTATGTTCCTTGCGCACCTCTTTTTCAACTTTTTTCCACTCCACACCAAAAGGCGGGTTGGATAGCATGTAGTCGAATTTCTTGTTGCCGTGGCCATCGTCCGACAGGGTGTTACCTACAACGATATTGCCTACGTCCTGGCCTTTGATCAGCATGTCGGCCTTGCAGATGGCGAAGGACTCATCGTTCAGTTCCTGGCCATACAGTGTCAGGCGGGCAGCTGGGTTATGTTCCAGCAGGTGTTCGCCGGCCACCGACAGCATGCCCCCGGTGCCAGCCGTCGGGTCATACAGGGTACGAACCACCGCGTTACCTGGGGTAAGTACATCATCGTCCTCGATGAACAGCAGGTTCACCATCAGTCGGATTACCTCGCGCGGGGTGAAGTGCTCACCGGCCGTTTCGTTACTGATTTCTGCAAATTTGCGGATTAGTTCCTCGAACACCAGACCCATCTGAGCGTTATCAACCACGTTTGGATGTAGATCGATGTTGGCAAATTTTTCAGTAACCAGATACAGCAAACCCGCTTTGGCCAGGCGTTCAACCTGGGTGTGGAACTCGAACCGTTCAAAAATATCGCGAGCTGCTGGCGAAAACGCCTGGATGTAGGCATACAGGTTTTCGCGGATATGGTCCTGGTCGCCCAGCAGTTTCACTAGATCGAGCGGCGAGGTGTTGTAAAAGCTCTGTCCTGATTTACGCAGCAAAAACGGGTCTGGGTTGAGACCCGCAGCTGTTTTGGCCGCAAACTCATCCAGAACATCGCTTTTCGTGCTTTCAAGAACACAGTCCAAGCGTCTGAGAACGGTGAATGGCAGGATGACTTTGCCGTATTCCGATTGCTTGTAATCGCCGCGTAGCAGATCTGCAACTGACCAGATAAAGGATGACAACGCTTGATGGTTCATGGATTCTCAGAAAGATTGAAGCAGAGATGGTGCCAATGAAGGCGTAACCCTGATTTGTAGGCCAGTTGTTCACCTTCGCGCGGTTAAGTATCGAATTGTTTCATCGATTGTAGACCCATGACATTGCGGTTGCATAACGCGCGCATCCGGGTGTATTGTTGACCTTAGTTGTTACGTTAGACACAAACGAAAACGCCTGTTTTTGCCGTCACCGCCCTGGTTAGATGGTGGTTTCCCCTATTTATGAGAGGGTTACTGCTATTTTTTGGGGTTAGGATTTTGCGGAATGCTTTGTGTCATTTCTTGGAGTACTTCGCGTACGGCCAGATAGTAGGCCAAAGAAAACGTGCCTGCGACCATCTTGGCCGACAATCCTTTCTCTGTCTCCTTAATACCTTTTGTCTCCAAGCCAGCGGCCACCAGCTTGTTGGGTATGTTGTGTTCCGCAAGGTTTATTCGCAGTTCTTTGCTGGCTGCATTTTCATACTTGGTCAGTCCGGGCGATTCTTCTTTCCGTCTACGCGCCATCTTCCAAATCCTATAAATATATGTTTTTACCTATTAAAAATAGGATTAACCATTTTTAATGAGTTTAATCCTATTTTAATGGGGGTTGATCCTGTTTTTATTGGGTTTGATCCTTCTGATCGAAAAAATTGCGTTTTTTTTGGTCTATTAAAAAAGGAAATATCCTGTTTTAACGTCAATTATCCTAATTATTCATTTTTGCTGAGTGTTTCGTTCCTTTACTTATTTGTTCGCGGGCTGTTCCCGCTTTTTATGGTGAAGGAATGTTAAGTAATCAACAGTTTGAACAATTAGTTTTAGACCTTGGAATTCCAGAGTCTGGATGGCAGTTAGTTGAAAAAGCACGTCGTGACGCGCCAGTTCGTCAGGTGCGTTCCACAGGTAAAAACGTCATTACCTTGATTGCAAGCCGCAAGATGGGGCGAGAAATTGCGACCGAAAGTCGTACTGTGGAGTACAAGGCAGCGTTGTCGCATGAAATGAATCAGCAGGTGCTGGAGTATTACCCGCAGCCCTGTACTGTCAAATTAGAGCTGATTGATCCGGAAACGGGTGAAGTACATCCAATTGACCACACGCCAGACTTCCTGGTGATTCAGGATGATCGCTTTGTGCTGCAAGAATGGAAGACCGAAGAAAAGTTATTGCAGTTGGCCCGCCGCCAACCCTGGCGATACCAGAAAGAGGAGGGTCGTTGGCGTAGTACGCAGATTGAAGCGCATTTGGCATCGATGGGCATTATTTATGAAGTCCGCAGTGGTGCTGAAATACATCCGAATCGCCTCAAGAATCTTGAGGTTCTGCAAGATTATTTGCATGTTGGAGCACCTGAGCGCCCATCACAGGCCTTGATCAGGCTTCAAGCGGCTTTGACTGAGCATGGACGCTTAAGCTTTGGTGATTTGTTGAGCGATCCCTTCAGTTTTAGCGCTGATGATTTGAATCTGGCCATCGTCAGAGCCCTGGTAGCTTGCGATCTAGATGAAAGTTTGCTCAGTACGCCGCATGACTTTTTGCTGTATCGCGATGAGGCATTGATGACTTTTTATCGCGCCTCGCAAGTTGGAATTCGCAATGACTTGAGCTCGCAGTTTTCCCTAAATCTTGAGCCGGGCGCTAGATTTCAGTTTGAGGGTCAAACGCTTGAAGTGAGGTTGCTCGCCGAAAAAGAGGTTACTTTCCGCTGCTTTGAAACAGACCGCGATGTTTCATTAAACAAAGATTGGTTGTTGTCGGCATTTGAAGGCGGGAAACTGCGGCAACTCTCTGTTAACGCCGCATCGGTTGTTGATGTAAGCCCACTTGTGCAGTACTCCTCAGAAGCGCTCGAGTGTGCTCGCCAAAGGGCGCGTTTTCTCGAAATGCCCTTCGATCCGTTAACAGCCCCATTTTCAGAGCGCACGTTCTATCGCTATCAGGAGCGTCAGCAAGTCGGCGTGATGAACGGCTGCCACGAAATATTGGCTTTGGTTCCTCAACATTCTGAAAAAGGTAATCGCACCCCACGTTTGTCAACAGAGCAAGTCAATGCCATGGAGCATGTGCGTAAGACATGTTACGTCAGCCATAAGTCCCCTAACGGCAAGTCAGCCTATCGTGAACTTTGCGTCTACTGTTCAACACATGACATAGCCTGCCCAAGCTACCCGACTTTCTTAAACCATCTGAAGAGTCACGAGACAAATGCCAGTCGTAAGGTTCGCAACGGTAAACGGATGGCCTATCAAAACGAGCAGTTTTATTACTCGTTGGCATACGACACCCCACGTCACGGCGTCAGACCCTTTGAGTGCGTTCACGTTGATCATACCTTGCTTGATATTGAGCTCAAGTGCCGTCGCACAGGTTTGTCGCTTGGACGGCCTTGGTTGACCATGGTGGTGGATGCTTTTTCGCGACGCATCATGGCATTGCATCTGGGCTTCAGTCAGCCAGATCGCACGGCGGTCATGATGGTGTTACGTGCTTTCGTGAAGCGTTGGGGACGAATGCCTCAAATGTTGATGTCAGATAACGGGAAGGATTTGATCGCGAATGACGTCAAGCATTTCCTGGGTAATCTAGGGGTGCATTTTCGTTTGCGCCCGGCTGGCCAACCCCGCGTGGGTTCGGTGATGGAGCGTTTGTTTGGCACGCTCAATACCCAGCTTTTGCATAACCTCGAGGGCAATACGGAGCTGACGAAGCATGTTCGTATGTTGTCAGGTTCACATCTGCCCAAAAAACTCGCGAATTGGAACCTTGAAAATCTGTACACGGTGCTTGAGGCCTGGGCGTTTGAATTCTATGACCAGCAAGTTCATCCCGCACTGGACATTTCACCTCGAGCCGCGTTTCAAAAAGCCATCCAAGAAACTGGGGAGCGGGCCCACCGGATGATCACTTTTAATCGGGATTTTCTGGTGGCAACATGTCCGTCCGTCGATCGCGGCGGGGAGCGCAAGATTGATCGTCAGCGTGGCGTGAAAGTGCACGGGTTTTATTACCAATGCCCTGATTTTGACAGTTACCAAATTGCAGGGAAGAAGTTTGCCGTGCGCTATGACCCTCATGATGTTGGACGCGTGTTCGTGCAATTACCCAACCGTGGCTGGGTTGAAGCGCATTGCATGTCACTCATGCATCTGCCACGGATGAATGTCAGACAGCTTGAGGCAATCACTGCTGAGTACATGACGGTTCATTCTGCGCGTATGCCTCGCAGTGATTCGATTTCCGGAACCCAACTGTTGGAATTTATTGCGACGATGTCACCAGATGCCGATGTTTTTCGTCAAGCACGCAGTTTAGGTGAAACCGAGTATTTGCATAGCAAGTTGGGTTTGCTTGATCCACCAGGGGAAGGAGGGCGACCCAAAGTGTTTGGTCTTGAGCCTTTGCAAGCGTTTGCTCAAGCACAGACAAGTGGCCACGCATTGTTAAATAAGCCGCCAAAACACGTATCGCCGTTGGTTACTCGCACAGGTAACACGGTGTCGGAAACAGAAACGCCCGATGGTTTTACACGCCGTAAACCTTTGGATTTTGACTTATCAAATTATAGAGAGCTAGATAAATGACAAAGACGACACAACAAGAAGCGTCACTGAAAGCAGTGCGTGATTTCATGAATAAAAGTATCAGCCATCCGCGCATCGACGAAGTCATCGAAGAGCTCGAAGCGCTTGAACAAATGGGGCCCAATCATATTGTGATGGTCACAGGACCGACGGGCGTAGGTAAAACCACCTTGGCTCAGATATTGCATGCCTTAATGTTGAAACGTTATGCCTTAGACATGCAAAGTAATTCGGGGTTGATTCCGGTTTTACGGATTGAAGCGCGTGCAACCTCGGAGACCGAGTTCAATTGGAAACTTTTTTATTCCGATATTTTAGAGCAGCTTGAAGGACCAGAGGGTTCGCCCGCGGCTGTTTCCTACGGTGTTGATCCGGCCACCAATCGTGTCTACCGCCCAGTTGGGCGTAGCAAGAATACCGCAGCTGGATTGCGTAAAAAAGTTGAGGAAGCTTTGCGCGCACGGGGTGTGAAGGTGCTCATTATTGATGAAGGTGGGCATCTGACAAATGTTTCTGAAACAAGAATGAAGCGTCAGACTGACGCTTTGAAAAGTTTGTCTAATTGCGCCGGGTGTCAAATTGTTTTATTTGGCTCTTACGACATTCTTGGTGTCAGTCGCTTATCAGCTCAGCTCGCAAGGCGTATCAAAGAGATCCATTTTTCCCGTTACCGAATTGATTCGCCTGACGACTGCATTGAGTTTGAAAAATTTTTGTGGTTAATAGAAGAGAGTACGAAAGGTTTTTTCAATGGGTTGTTAGTGGACAATAAGCAGCTACTTCACATGAATACACTTGGCTGTATCGGTACCTTGATGGAGTTGATTAAGCGTTTCGTATCGTATGTCGAAGCGAAAGGGGTAGTCAGTCAGGGAGTTCTCGAGCGTAGCTTGCTCAACAGGGAACAGCATCAGTTGATTCTTGAGGACATTAAAAACGGCGAAAGACGTTTTGCAGGTCAAGGTTTTGATATTTCAAAGGCCATGAGGCAAGCAGCATGAGCACGGTCCTGCAATTTGATGATGTTCATGGCAAGCGTCAGCGCGTTGTGCCTGGTGCAAGTCTGCCACGCTCGGTGCTTCACGCTTTACAACCAATGGGTTTAGGAACCCCTGAAGTTGAAAGTTTGACGAGCTACTTTTGTCGTCTTGCCAATAGCCATGCCTGCACGACAAATGATCTCGCTCAGTTTGTGGTGGAACAGATCGAGCCAGGACGTTGGGTTACCTTTGATTCGAGCCACGCAGGTAAAAGCCGGTTTCTTTGGTATCAGCGCTCAATTTCAGGGGTTAGTGATGGGGCTCTGAACTGGGCCAGTGCATTGTCCGACTTGACCGGTATTTCTCAGCTGCACCGCCTGACGTTGTTGCCGTTGCAATCTGTTGTGGCCGCTAAAGGGTTGATGTCTACACAGGCGCGTTGGTGTCCTCATTGCCTGGAAGAGGATCGCATCAGTGGCAAACAGCCTTACTTTCGGCTGGCCTGGGATATTGGTCACAACAAGGTTTGTGCAAAGCATGGTACGGAATTGAAGACCCGTTGCCCGCACTGTGATGCCTCGAATGTACGTCATGCGGCCAATTTTGTAGTCCCGGGCTGGTGTACAGCGTGTAATAACTTTTTAGGTTTTCCAAAGGTCACCGGCCCAATGCCTCTTCGTGATGCTCAGCATGCGATTGAACTAGAGCAAGCGCAGACGATCGGATCATTGCTCGCAGCCTCATCTTCACTTGAAGATAATGCTGGTTTTAATCCTGATTTGGAGGGGTTTCATCGAGTCCTTGACGATTTGGCGACGCAACTTGATTCGGGCGTTGCGTCAAAGTTCGCGAATCGCATAGGGGTCAGAAAGTCGACGGTGCATTATTGGAAAACAAGCCGTTCGCCATTGACGATGGATGCGTTGTTGCGTGTTGCCTTGCATTGCAACGTTTCCTTGGCTGACCTTGTGCAAGGCGAACTCAGAGGCTGGATGCCCCCTGAGCCATCGCGACAATTGGCATTGGCATTGGAGTACAAGCCGACGGCTTCACACCGTGGGAGGCGAACGCATAATTGGCCAAAAATACAGGCTGACCTGGAGGCCGAGTTGCTCAATCCAGAGCCACGCAGTGTTTCAGAGATTGCACGATCTCTGGCGATTGACGAGCGGCTTTTATATATTCAGTTGACGGATGTGACGCGTAAACTGGGTGATCGCTATGTCAGGTTTTTACGTGAACGCTCCGAACAAGCTCAAGCCATGTTGCATGACGGTTTGCGTCATGTATGCAAATTAATGATTGCAGAAGGCGAGGGTATTTCACTTGAGAATGTCGAGCGTCGAGTGGGTCGTGAAAAGCTCAATCTAACGCGTAACCTATTTACAGTACTTTCAAATCTGGCCGCACAAGCGGCCAACGATCACCAAGCCTGATCCACAAAAAAAGCCCAAGTAAAACAAAAAGAGGTGCTGCCAATATCGGTAGCACCTCTTTTTTTGTTTGCGCCCAACAGTTCAACTATCACATTTTTGCGATAAAGCATAATGTGTCAGTTCGTGAAATAAAGCATAAGGTGTCAAAACTGACAACTTATGCTTAACTCCACAAACTGATAACAGTTGGGGCTTCAGTATTGGTGGAGTCGGGGGGAATTGAACCCCC
>CAYTSJ010000044.1:0-9570 GCA_964440385.1 uncultured Pusillimonas sp.
GTTTGCGGCGCAACCGCCGCAGCCTCTGGTGGATGGCCGTCTGGCCATACCGCAACCGCCCGAGCCTGTGGCCTGGGAAGTGTCGGCCGACAGCCTGAACACCTTGTTTTCGAACAACCTTATTGCCATCGCCACGACCCGCATTACCATGGCCGAGGCCGAACGTCTGGCCGCCCTTGAAGGCGGCAAGCTGGCGGGCATCGCCGATGTGGGCGACCTGATTTCTTCCATAGAAAAACAGGGCGGCAAGCCTGGTGCCATGGCGATTCAACCGGTTGATATCCCCGAAGACTTGCTATCGGTGGCACCGGCCGCCAACACCCGGGCTAGCGCCACTGCCAGCAATACCGCGCGTAACAACGCCTGGCTGACAGACCTTCGCAACGAGCTGCAGGTGTGTAATGCACAAAGCTTTTTTGACCGCCCAAGCTGCGCCTGGGCCGCCCGCAACAGGTACTGCACGCCCAATAACGCGTGGGGTTATGTGGCTGAATGCCCGGCGAAAACGTATTAAGCCTGAACCAGGGCCGACAGGGTTAACGCTTCAAGCCAACCCCGGCCGGCTGACCTGTTCCCCATCAAACCAGACCGGCCCGGGCCTTGCGCACCGAGGCGGTCTCGATACCTTCGGCCTCGCGGTATTTGGCTACGGTTCTGCGGGCAATATCGACGCCTTTCTTGGCCAGCGCCTCGGCAATCTTGCTGTCAGACAGCGGTTTTTGCGGTGATTCGGCCTGAATCATTTCACGAATCATGGCACGTACGGCGGTGCCCGATGCGGCAGGCGCCAGCCCTTCACCCCCCAATGCCGTACCCAGAAAATACTTGAGTTCAAAAACCCCCCACGGGGTTTGCATGTATTTCTGGCGGGTCGCCCGCGACACGGTAGATTCGTGCAATTGCAAATCTTGGGCAATGTCGCGCAACACCAAAGGACGCATGGCTTGCACGCCCTGATCAAAAAAAGCCTGCTGGTGCGTCACAATGCATTGACCAACGCGCAGTACGGTTTCAAACCGCTGGGCCACGCTTTTAACCAGGCCATGTGCTTGTTGCAGCTGAGCCAGAATCGGTGATTTTTCGGGGCCCTGTGCTTCATCGCGTACCCACTGCTCGTAAATCGGGTTGACGCGCACTTTGGGAACGACAGCACCATTAAGCCGCACGTCCCACCCTTGACGCCCCCGTGTGACCACCAGTTCAGGGACCACGTAATCGGCTACGCTGTGTGACCAGGCGCGGCCCGGTTTGGGGTCGAGCGTCAAAATCAGTTGATGCGCCTGCGTCAGCACCTGCGCAGAGCACCCCAGCACTTCACGCAAACGCGCCATATTGCCCTGGGCCAACCAGTCAAGATGATGGCCGACGATCGCCTTGGCGCAGTCCAGCACGTCAGACTCCAGACCCCCGGAAGCCTGGCGCTGGCGCTGCTGCAATTGCAAGATCAGACATTCGCTGGTCGAGCGGGCACCGACACCGGGGGGGTCAAACGACTGCAACAGCCGCAGCGCGGCCAGCAATTCATCGTCATCCACGGCATCTTCGGGTACAGGTAACACCGCGTCGAAGCGGTTGAGGGGCACGTCTTCGGCAGTGGAATCCTCAGGTGAAGGCAATGGCCGCAGGGCGCTTGAAACCTGCGCCTCATCGGCCACCAAAGCGTCGTTCACGAAACGTCGCACATCAGACAGCGGCAGCGGCAAAAGCCCGTTTTCATCCAGCTCTTCGATCAGCAAGGCCACCAGCACCTGATCGCGCTCGCTGGCGCGTGTCAGGTGCAGCTGCTGCAATAAATGTTCGCGCAGGGTCACCGCCTGCCCGATTTCCGCGCGCCCGGCATCGTCATCGTCGTGATCGCGCCCGGTACTGCCCGGGCCTGCAGTCAGGCCCAATTCCTGAACGTAGTCGTCATCCTGGTTTTGGGGTTGCGCTTCGGGACTATCAGTGTCATATTCGCCCTCGCGCTCAAGCAAGGGGTTGTCGGCCAGCGCCTGAGCCACTTCCTGCTCAAGGTCTTGCGCAGATAACTGTAAAAACCGGATAGACTGCTGGAGCTGAGGCGTCAGTGCCAGATTCTGGTGCTGACGCAATGCCAACGATTGTCGTGATTGCATAGGTAAAATAGCCCGCATGAAAACTGATTCTGCCAGCCAGCCCACTGCCCGGGACCACGCCGCGTTACGTAACGCTTTACTGAAACTTACCGCCACCCACAAGGCGGTGTGCACTGCGGTCACTTTAGTGGTGGCCCTGGTCTGGTACTGGCTGGTGGTACGCCTGGTTGCCTTCGGGCAAGGCATTGATTATTCGGGCCTTGACGCGCTGGGTGGCCCGGCCACCGAAATGCTCAAGCGCTACAACCCGTATTTCTGGTGGGCGCTGGCAGCGCTGTGCACCCTTATTATTGCGTATTTTCTGGTCAGTTTTGTTCGAAACAGCCGTCGCCGCGTCAATGCCCGCATGGTCAGTGCCGAGGTCATTTCCGGTTTGGCAGGGCAACTGTCAGAACCGGCCAAAACGGTCTTGCGCTGGGTATGGGACGACCCCCGCTACCCCATCACCGTGGGTGATTTACAACAAACCGCCGCTGAATTACGTAGCGGAAGGGCCGCCAAAATCCAGCTGGCACAGGCGCACCAGACGCTGCTGTCAAGCTAAACCACCCGACCTGACTTGCAAACATTGCCCATTTATGGTTGACTAGAGGGTATGAATACCGCGCCTTTTACCCCTTCTTACACCTCTGGCAAGCCCTTTGCCGGTTCGGTTGCGGGTGCCTGCGGCGCACTTTCCCTGCTGACGCTACCCCTGCTACTACCGATCGGTTGCCGGGCCTAGCGTCATGTGGCAGTCCGGCAGCCGTTCGGCCACGCCATCCGTCCGTTTCCTCTTACCTGTTTTACCAGCCTTGCGGCTGATGCCAGAATCCAGAACCGATTCAGCAGGTAAACCGTATTAAAAATTCAGTCAACAGGTGCCTTATGCTTTCGAACCCATCCGACAAATACCGTCCGTTTGTTCCTTTTGCACGCGATTTTTCCGAGCGAACCTGGCCCAGCAAAACCATCACAGCGCCACCCATCTGGATGAGCACCGACCTTCGCGATGGTAACCAGTCATTGATCGAGCCCATGAGCGTCGAGCGCAAACTGCGCTTCTTCGAACAATTGATCAAAATCGGTCTGAAAGAAATTGAAGTCGGCTTCCCGTCGGCCTCGCAAACCGATTTCGACTTTGTGCGCAAACTGGTTGACGAAAACCGCATTCCTGAAGATGTCACGATCATTGTCCTGACCCAGTCTCGTGAAGACCTGATTGCCCGTACGGTTGAAGCGGCTGCAGGCGCCAAAAAAGCCATCATTCACTTATACAACGCCTGCGCACCGGCGTTCCGCAAAATCGTCTTCAACATGACCAAAGACGAAGTGCGCGAACTGGCCATCAAAGGCACCAATCTGGTCAAGCACTACACCAGCCAGCACCCGCAAACCTACTGGCGCTACCAGTATTCGCCTGAAGTGTTCAGTACCACCGAGCCTGAATTCGCGCTTGAAGTGTGTGATGCCGTAGTCGCTGCCTGGGGCCCGACACCTGAATCGAAAATCATTCTGAACTGCCCGGCCACCATTGAAGCGACAACGCCGAACCTGTACGCCGACCAGATCGAATGGATCAGCAAGCGCCTGAAGAATCGTGAAAGCATTGTGCTCAGTGTTCATCCGCACAACGACCGCGGTACCGCCGTGGCAGCGGCCGAATTGTCCCTCATGGCCGGAGCCGATCGCGTTGAAGGTTGTCTGTTTGGTAATGGCGAGCGCACCGGTAACGTGTGCCTGGTCACATTGGCACTGAATTTGTACACCCAGGGCATTCACCCCGGTCTTGATTTCTCGGACATCGACGAAGTGCGTCGTTGCGTTGAGTACTGCAACCAGTTGCCCGTACACCCACGTCACCCGTACGCCGGCGACCTGGTCTTCACGGCGTTTTCAGGCTCACACCAAGACGCCATCAAGAAGGGTTTTGCACAGCAAAAACCCGATGCACTCTGGGAAGTCCCGTACTTGCCGATTGACCCGGCCGATGTGGGCCGTAACTACGATGCGGTCATTCGCGTCAACAGCCAGTCGGGTAAAGGCGGGGTGTCTTACCTGCTTGAGCAGGAACACGGCCTGGTCTTGCCACGCCGCCTGCAAATCGAATTCAGCCGCGCCATCCAGCGTGTTACCGATGAAACCGGTCGCGAAGTGACCGCTGGCGACGTTTACGACCTGTTCCGTTCGGAATACCTGGGCCTTGAAAGCCCCTGGAAACTGGTGCGCCATCGCATCAGTGGCGACCCGAAAGCCGCATCAGGCCACCACTTCGCGATTGAAGTCGAGCTTGAGCATAACGGCAAGATTGTTCACCTGAAAGGCGAAGGTGACGGTGCCATTTCTGCCTTCGTCAACGCCCTGGGTATGGATGTCAGCGTGCTTGATTACCATGAGCACGCCATCGGTACCGGTACGGATACCCGCGCCGCGTCGTATGTGGAAGTGCGTGTCGGTGACTCGGGCCCCGGTTTCGGGGTGGGCGTTCACGTCGATATCGTGACCGCTTCTTTCCTGGCCATTTTAAGTGCCGTTAACCGTCACTCGGCCCATATGAAACAGGCGGCCAAAGCAGCCGCCTGATCGGGTAACGCCATACCGCCCCTGTTACCAGGCAGGGGCGGGTTCCCAGGTAATGTCCGCGTTGTGTTCGAGGCATGTTTTCAACATGGCCAGTAACGGGAATGACCGCTGACGGAATGTGACCGGCTGCATGACAGGGTGCTCTTTGGTTTCGCTATGCTCGTCCTCGTCATTCGGAAAGGGCGACGCGGTATCAAGGGTGATGGCATGTTCAATACCGGCGATAAGTTCGGGAATCTGTTCCACCGTAATAACACCACGCTCGGGGAGCTCGGTGTAAAGGCGGCCTGCAGCGTGAAGAACTTCACGGGCATGTTCGGCAAACATCAAGATTTCTGCGGCGGGTTTGGCGCGAAAGATGACTAACATCGTATTTCTCCTGGTGGCTAGATTCGTACACTACCCCATGCTTTCCCGGTTGCCAAGCCGCAAAATGGCCATGTCTGCTTTGCAAGGACCTGGTCATGTCACTTCACTGTTTTGCGCTGCTGATACGGCGACCTGCACGCGTCGATTTGAAGCCGTTCAGGTCGCGACGCGGGCGTGGGTGGTTCAGGGGTTACTTCACTCAAATGGGTTCGGGTATGTTCGCGGGGTATCTGCTGCTGTGGTCTGGCAGCCCCTACGGCATGGCCGGCAATACCTGCACGGCACCCAATGCTGCAGCCCCATGTCGAACGCCCGCTAGTCTAAACCAAAACAGCCCCGAACCGCAGCTTAACCCGGGCGGCGGCAACCCCGTTCACCTGGCCACCGGCAACAAATATCAACGCGAAACTGACCTGCAACCTGCCGCGGCGTGGCCCTGGCTGGCGCTGACACGTCACTACAGTGCGCAAAACCAGCGGGCTGCGTTCATGGGGCCAGGGTGGCTGACCGACTTTGATGTGCAGCTCAAGTTGACAGGGGGCCATGCCCTGATCCATATGGCTGACGGCAGTGCGCTGCGGCTCAGGGCCTTGGGCCAGGGTCACTATGCCGCGTCAGGGCACGGCACTCTTCGCGCGATTGGTCGGGGCTGGCGCTGGCAATGGGGCAATGGCCGGCAACTGACCTTCGACGCACAAGGCCGTTTGACCCGGGTCGATGAACCTGCAGGCCCCGCTTTGCTGATCGAGCGGCATGAAACGTCGGGGCCGCAGTCGGGGGCAATCAAAACCGTTACGGCCAGAGGGATTGGCAAAGAGAGCGCAGCCAGATCTGGCACACTGACCCCAGGTTTGGCTGACACTGTAACGTCTCGCCTTGTGTTCAGCTACAGCCTGGTGGCAGGGCGTGCTTATGTGCAGCACATCGACAGCCCGGCCGGGCGGTTTTCGTATGACTATGAAACGGCCACTGCAGACGGCGAGCAACGACTGACGGCCATGCAACGCCCTGACGGCTCGCGCAGGGTTTATTTGTACGAAGCGGAACATCAAGCGGGCCACCCTTATGCCCTGACCGGCATTGAGAACATCGGCCCGCCCCCGGGAGGACGGCGAACACGTCAAAACCAATGGGTTTATAACGCGTTTAATCAGGTGGTGCGCTTTGGCCTGGGGGCAGAGCAATACACGGTCTCGTACATGGCGTCACCACGGTCGACATGCCTTTCTTCAACCGGTGCGGCCGGCCTCAGGCGAACAGAGGCTGAACGTATGAAGCACGCGCCCGGGGCGCTGCGCCGCACGCGGTTGCAGCGGGCTGATGGCGTGATTACCGACATCGACCTGACGCTGCGCCAGGGTCGCGCTTTTGTGGCGGCCGTGACAGGCGCACCCTGCCCGGGCTGCCCGGCCCCCGGCACGCGTGCCGACTACGATGCGCAGGGGCGATTGACAGCAATCAACGGCTCGCAGATTGGTCGGGACGAACAGGGGCGTCTGCAGACCCTGGTACTGGCTCATACCGGCTGGGCCGGGTTGACGCTGAATTACGACACGCAAGGACGACGCTTCGCCTGGCAATCAAGGCTGACTGGCCGCGAACACCTGCACTTCAATGCACGTGGCCTGATGGCACAGCGGCACTTTGCTGACGGAAATGTCTGGCAATACGACTACGACGACGCGGGCAGGCCGACGCGCATCTTGCAGGGGGGCACAGAAACGCAACTGCAATGGCGGGGCGCAAGACTGCTTGCCGTCCAGCATCCCCATGAGTCTGAAACGCGGCACTACGACGCTGAAGGTCGCATGACTCAACGTACGCTAAAGCGCCCTGAAAGCAAGGCAATGGCCGAGTCCTTCGCCTACGACAAGCAAAACCGACTGATACGTCATACCCTGGCCGAAGGCGGCGAACTGCATTACACCTGGGGGCAGGGCCATCAACTGCTGGCGCTGGTGTGGAAAGATGCAAAGGGACAACGGCACACGGTGATTGAGCCTCGAAGCCAGGCAGTTCGCGCCCCTGATCGGGACGGCAGGGCGGGCAATCGCGGCCGTGGTGCTGTGCCCGGCTACCGTTACGGTAACGGGCTGATGCTGGTCACCGTCAAACAGCCACGCAGCCTGTGGTGGCTCTTGGCGCCAGACGCAACACGCAACGCCAACAACCCCGCACCGCCCGACCACACACCCAATTTCACACCCCGAGGTCAACGTTATGTTTTTGATGGGCATGGACGCGTCCAGGAAGAACAGGTGTTTCATGCGCAAGGCGGCCTTGAGTCCTGGATCTACACTTACGATCGCCACTCGCGCATGATCGGCGCAGGGCAAGGCCGTCAGATGCATTGGTATGCCTACGATGATAATGGCGCCAGTCTTGACCCCAGCCACCCAGTCATCGAACGCAACGCATCGGGCCTGCCGGTTCGCGATGGCCCACACCGCCTGACTTACGGCGCAAACCGCCGGTTGACCGCTGTGCAGGAAGATGACTCGCGGTGGGTTCGCTACAAGCACAATGCCTTCGGCCAGCGTATCCGTCGGCACACGGCCACAGAACACACCCGGTACTGGTATCTGGACCGGCGTCTGGTTGCGGAATTGACAGACAAAGTAACGCCCACCGATTCAGCCCCAGGAAGCGCCCAACGCAACCCGGGCACCCCCCACCTCTCGCGCCGCTACCTTTACGCCAACCATGTCCCGGTGGGCTTCATTGACTACACCCCCAGTCATCCTGAAGGTCTGCTGCATTTCGTGCACGCCGACCTGACCGGCTACGCCCGCTATGTCACCGACCAGACGGGTCGCGTCATTTGGGAAGCCCGTTACCAACCCTACGGCCAGGCCCAAACCACCGGCATCGACTTTCACCTGCGCGGCCCTGGCCAATATGCCGACCCGTTGACGGGCCACGTCGACAACCTGCTGCGCACCTACGATCCGCAACGCGGGCAGTTTCTGGAGCCCGATCCGCTGGGGCCCGTTCCCGGCAACCAGGCGCTGGGCATGGCCAACCAGCAACCCCGGCGATTTGTTGACCCGCTGGGCCTGCTGCTGTTTGCCTTTGACGGCACCCGTAACGATGCCAGCACCCAGACCAATATCTGGAAACTGGCCCAACGCTACCGTGAGGGCCAGGTGTTCTACCAAGGTGGCCCGGGGAACCCCCACAGCACGGACTGGGACGCCATCACGGCCTACTCGGCCCCGCGAATTCTGGATCGCCAATGGCAGGCCTTGCTGGATACCCTGGCACAAACGCCCGCCACGCCGGCACAGGCCATCCCCATCGACATCATCGGCTATTCGCGCGGCGCCGCACTGGCACGCCACTTCGGCAATCAAATCAACCAATTCATCAGCAATGGTCAGTTTGCCTACCATGACCTGCAACGCGGCATGGTGACGGCCTGCGTAGACCTGCGATTCATGGGAATCTTCGATACCGTGGCCCAGTTCGGCCTGAACGGCGCGAACAATGCCGCTTACGATTTAACGGTGGATGCCGGCTGGCAATGGGTAGCGCACGCCATCGCCCTGCACGAGCGCCGCTGGCTGTTTCCGTTAGCCAGTGCGGCCGATGCGCAACCCGGCAACCTTGTCGAAGCGCCCTTCATTGGCGCCCATGCCGATATTGGCGGTGGTGTTCTTTACGATGACCAGGGCGAACCTAACCGGCGCGGCGATTTGTCAGATATCAGCCTGAACTGGATGCTCTGGCAAGCCCGCGCGGCCGGCGTTGAGTTCGGTGACGGCCCTGCACAAGACGAACAGGTCAGCGCCCCCTACCTGCACGATGATCGCGACAGCACCCTGCGCGCGCTGCAAAATGGCGATCGCCGTCTGGACAAGGCCGACGGCAGCCTGTGGCATACCTACCAGGACGATCACAGTCGGCTTGGGCGCAGCACGCGCGAGATTACTGAAGCCTTCATTGCCCGCTACGACGACTGGCGCCGCCAACCCGGCAACGAGGTCGGCACCGTCGATATGGACGCTTACAGCCAGTGGCTGGAACAGACCCTGGGCACTACGGTACCGGGCGATTCAAGTTATCATTAACCCTTGCGATTTTCTTTTCAATTTAAACGTCTTATCTATGCTTCCCGGGCAACAAACTCTGCTAATTGCGCTTATCGGCCGCGCTGTTTCTACCGTCCTCCCCGAGGCCCAAGCCAACGTCACACTCGAGCGCCCGAAAGTTGCTGCCCATGGCGATATGGCAACCAACATCGCCATGCAACTGGCCAAACCCGCCAAGCGCAACCCGCGAGAACTGGCCCAGCATATTGTTGATGCCCTGATGGCCCAGCCCGAAACGGCCAGCCTGATTGAAGCCGCCGAGATTGCCGGCCCGGGGTTCATCAATTTTCGCCTGACGGCCGCTGCGCGCCAGGCGGTATTGCATGTGCTGCAAGAGCAAGGGGCCCGTTACGGCAACCAGTTGCCCAATCACGAAAAAATCCTGGTCGAATTCGTCTCGGCCAACCCGACCGGGCCGCTGCACGTGGGGCATG
>CAYTSJ010000045.1:0-9565 GCA_964440385.1 uncultured Pusillimonas sp.
CATTGGGGAAAACCATGAAAGAGCGGGTGGCCATATTGGCGCTGCATTACCAGAACGAAGTCTTGCATCCCGACGGGAAAATCCGGGTGGGTGTGAATGATGAAAGTGTGCGTGAACGCGTTATTGACGGTGCAGGGCGTCTGCTGGCTTTGGCGCGTAAACACCAGGTGCCATTGATTCATGTGCGTATTGCGTTTCGCCCCGACTACGCCGATTGCCCGCGTAATACGCCAATATTTCGTAAAACGGTTGAATTGGGGGCGGTCAAGGAGGGCGAGTGGGGGGCCGAGTTTATGGTGCCGTTTCAGCCCTTGCCCAACCCCAATGAATTCGTCGTGACGCATCAGCGCATCAGTGCCTTTGCGGGTACTTGTCTTGAAAACATTTTGCGTATGCTGGATGTGCAGCATCTGGTGGTAGCCGGCGTGGCCACGCATTCAGTGGTAGAACACACCGTGCGTGAAGCCACCGATAAAGGGTACGTGGTGACTATTGCGGCCGACGCTTGCGCTGCCGGAACACCGGAGTTCCATGATGCGGCGCTGCGCAGTCTGGCCTTTGTGGCCGAAGTTTCTGACGTGCACGGCGTCGGCGCGTTACTGGCGCAACACTGAAAGGGGCAGCGTACTTTTTTATGCCTTCCAAAAGAATAGCGTTCGAACGCCATGCCGTGTTCGAGCGCTATTTCAATTTCCACGGCAGACCAGAGCGCGGGCCGACGAAGGTATGACGGGGTTAAACCCCCATGTATTTCACCCACAGGCTGCGGTCAGCGTCCAGTTCGGCTGACGTGCCTGTCCAGACGATGTTGCCCCGTTCCAGAATGATATGGCGGTCGGCCAGACCCACCAGCTTGTCGACGTATTTATCAACAACCAGTGTCGTTTGGCCCTCGCTTTTCAGCAAGTTCAGGCATTTCCAGATTTCTTCACGGATCAGTGGAGCCAGCCCTTCGGTGGCTTCGTCCAGAATCAGCAAACGCGGGTTGGTCGACAAGGCCCGGCCAATGGCAAGCATCTGTTGTTCACCGCCTGATAATTGCCCTCCCATGTTCTGGCTGCGTTCGGCCAGGCGGGGAAACAGGCTATAGATCCGGTCGAGCGTCCATTGACGGGCACTGCCGTTGCGGTTACCCGCGAACGCCACCAGGTGCTCACGTACGGTCAGGTTGGGGTAGCACTGCCGGCCTTCAGGAACGATAGCGATGCCCAGTCTCGCAATGGCATCTGGGCTAAGGTTGTTGATTTCCTTACCTTCCCAAAGGATTTTGCCCTGGGTGGGTTTGATCAGGCCGACCAGGTTCTTCAGTGTGGTGCTTTTGCCCATACCGTTACGACCCAGCAGGCCAATCACCTCGCCCTCGTTAATGTTGAAGTTCATGCCGAACAGCACTTTGCTGGCCCCATAGCCGGCGTGCAAGTTCTCACAGGTCAGCATGTGTTTATCAGCCATGTGTGCTCTCCGAGCCTAAATACACTTCTTGAACTTTTGGATCGTTACGGATCTGATCAACTGTACCGGTAGTGATGACCTTGCCATAAACTAGTACCGAAATCCGGTCGGCCAGCTGGAATACAGCTTCCATGTCATGCTCGATCAGCAGAATGGCCATGTGCTGGCGAAGTCCCTTGATCAGCTCAACGACTTTGGCCGATTCGTCCTGCCCCATACCCGCCATGGGCTCGTCGAGCAGCAAGACTTTTGGGTTGGCTGCCAGGGCGACGGCAATATCCAGTTGGCGCTGGGCGCCGTGCGGCAGGCTGCCGGCGATGGTGTTGAGCACCGCGTCGCCCTCTAGTCCTACTTTGGCACCCAGCGCACGTGCTTTTTCATTCAGTGCAGTTTCGTTGTCCCGTACGCCCCAGACCTTGAAGTTATTGCCTTCATGCGCTTGAACAGCCAGGCGCAGGTTGTCGAGCACGCTGATGTCTTTGAACAGGTTGGTGACCTGGAAGCAGCGCGATAAACCGACATGCACGCGTTCGTGGGCACCGAGCCGGGTGATGTTACGGCCATCCAGTGTGATTTCGCCCTCATCTACCGGTAAAAGGCCTGAAATCAGGTTGACCAGGGTGCTTTTACCGGCGCCGTTAGGGCCGATCAGGGCATGCACTTCGTTGGCATTGACATGGATTGTGACGTTATCGGTCGCACGCAAGTTGTGAAAGTTCTTGACCAGGCCGGTTGCTGAAAAGAGACTCATGCCTGCCTCCGGATAAATTTAAGCAGTCCGCCGCTGTTGGCCGACGATTCACGGCTAAACAATGCCCATAGTCCATTAGGGGCGAAAAGAATGATGATGATGACCATTAAGCCCATGGGCCAGTGCCAGTATTCGGTGAGTTGTGGCAAAAATTCTTTCAAGACACCCCACAGTCCAGCCCCCAGAATGGCGCCCCACTTGTAGCCCATGCCACCCAGCGCCACAATAACCATCAGCTCGGCCGAGTGGGTCCAGTGGATAGTGGTCGGGCTGATGAAGCCGTTTTGCGTCATCATCATGGCACCACCCAGACCGGCAACCGCCGAGCCAATGACGAAGGCCTGCAGCTGTAACTTGCTGGTGGGGTAGCCCATGGCTTGCATACGTACCGGGTTGTCGCGGATACCCATGATGGCTTTGCCAAACCGCGCGTCGACCATGCGGTTGAAGAAGGCGAAGGCCACAATGAACATGACCAGCACCACGGCATACAGGGTGTGGGTGTCGGCAGCATCAAAACCAAACCCGAACGACAGGGGTGTCGACAAGATGTAGCCGTCGTCACCGCCGTAGCGACGCAGCGAAACGGCGATGTAGTACACCATTTCTGCAAAAGCCAGGGTACTCATCAGAAAGTAGATGCCACGGGTGCGCAGTACAACCAGGCCAATCAGCGCTGCGCCGATGGCAGTAATAACGGTTGCACCCAGCCACAACAGCCATACCGAGCTGATGCCCGCTTCCACGAGTGCGACCATGGCATATGAGCCGATGCCGATAAAACCGGCATGACCCAAGGCAATCATGCCGCCGTAGCCCAGTAAGAAATTAAGGCTGGTGACGATGATCATCAGGATCATCAACCGCATCACAAAGCCCGTGTAATAGTCGAGGCCAAAGAATTGTGAAAACCACGGGAAGCCGGCCAGCAGGAGGATGCCCAGCAGAGGGACCCAGGGGAAGGTTTTATGGGTGTTGCCAGACATATTCTTATCCTCGGGCTGGGAAGAGTCCGGTGGGCTTGTAGGTCAGCACCACGATCATCAAAACGTACATCAAGACACTGGCGAGGGCGGGGCCGACATCAGCGGCGACCACAGGGGAGGCGATCTGGGCGATAAGGGCCGGAATGAAAGCACGGCCTGCGGTATCCACAATGCCGACCATCAAGGCGGCAATGAATGCACCTCTGATCGAACCGATACCGCCAATCACAATCACGACCATGGCGGGGATCATGAATGAGTCGCCCATGCCCACCTGAACGGCGGTAACCGGCCCCATCATGGCACCGCCAATGCCCGCTAGCGCCGCGCCCAGAATGAAAATGATGGTGAACACCTTGCGCACCGGAATGCCCATCAACTGGGTCATGGTCCGGTTCGATGCTCCGGCACGCACCAGCATCCCCAGACGGGTATGTGCCATCATGAAATACAGGGCAATGGCCGCAATAATGCCAACGCCGATAATCAGCAGCCGGAAAGCCGGATAATCCAGGCCCTCCAACAGGGCCACTGAACCGCTCAACGAGGGGGGAGTTGCGGCCATGATGGGCGCGGGACCCCAGATGTATTTCACCAGATCGTTACAAATCAGGATGACACCGAAGGTGGCGACGACCTGGTTCATGTGATTGCGGGTATATAGCCGACGTATCAGGGCGATTTCAAGAATGGCACCTGCCAGCATGGTCAGCGCTACCGAAATCAACACCGACAAGGTGAATGAATCAGTAAGGCCGTACGACGTTGCCGCGAAGTAGGCACCAAACATGAATAGTGACCCGTGGGCCAGATTCATCGTGTCCATTACACCGAACACAATGGTCAGGCCAGCCGCCACCATGAACAGTATCAGACCGAGGCCGATACCGTTCATGAGCTGTTCAATAAAAGTTAAGCTGTTCATGGGGTTATTTTGAAGAGTTGCCAAAGGCTGGATGAAGCAAGAGGGGGCCATTCTTGTTGAATTCGGAATGACCGACTATCCGAAATGTGCAGGGGGGGTGGTTGCATTATCCGAATCAAGCAAAACGGTTCGAATTTACGGGCTTTCCCCAAGGTCTCCTGCCATAACCGGACAACGCATGCCAGTAACGGCTATTGCCACCGTGTCCGTCGTAATAAATTCCTCCCCACGGAATGACTCTTGAACCGTTTGGAGGACAACATGAGCATCAGCAACGAGGAAATTGCCGGTCTGGTTCGTTCAGACAGCGTACACAAGCGGGTTTACACAGACCCCGAAATTTTTGCGCTTGAAATGGAGCGTATTTACGGCCAGGCCTGGATTTATGTCGGTCATGAAAGCCAGGTCAAGAACCCGGGCGACTATCACACGACCCGTATCGGCGACCAGGATGTCATCATGACACGCGGTACCGATGGCAAGGTCAATGTGCTTTACAACCGCTGCCCGCACAAAGGTTCGCAGCTGGTCGCCAAAGGCGATGGCAACGTCGGCAAGTTTTTCCGTTGCCCTTATCATGCCTGGACATTCAAGCTGGATGGGTCTTTGTTGTCTGTGCCACTGCGTAACGGCATGGAAGGGACAAATTTCGACAAGTCACATCCTGATTTCTCGATGCGTCCTGTGGCACGTGTCGATTCCTACCGGGGTTTTGTGTTTGCCAGTCAGGCGGCTGAAGGCCCCGATCTGGTGACGTTCCTGGATGGTGCAGCCTCTTCCATCGACAACCTCTGTGATCGTTCGCCCGAGGGTGAAGTGGAAGTGGTCGGCGGGGTGTTCCAGGTCATGCAGCAGTCGAACTGGAAAGTTTTCTATGAAAACCTTCACGACACCATGCACGCCCCGATCACCCACGAATCGTCGTTTGTGGCCGCGCGTGAAGAAGCCAAAGAGCTGGGTGAAATGCCGTTTGAACTGCTGATCATGGATGGCAACGGTGAACCCTATGAGTTCTGGGAAAAGCTTGAGCTGCGTGCTTACAAAAACGGCCACGGTTATATGGAAGCGATTTTTGATCCGGCTGCAGCGACCCGTGATCCGGTGTCCCGTGCCCACTTCGAGTCATTGGCCGCTGTGCATGGCGAAGCCAAAGCCCGTGAAATTCTGGGCATGAATCGCCACAATACAGTGATTTACGGCAGTGGCTCACCCCACACCGTATTCCAGCAATTCCGCGTGATTCGTCCCGTCAGCCCCGACCGCACCCTGATCGAAATCCAGACGTTCCGTCTGAAAGGCGCGCCTGAATCGGTGTTTGAGCGTGCGCTGACCTACACCAACGTCATCAATTCACCCTCTTCAAATGTGATGCCGGATGATGTCGAGTTGTACCGTCGTTGCCAGGAAGGCAATCTGACCAAAGGTGGCGACTGGGTCAGCCATCACCGCTACGCAGGAACCGATAAAGAAACCCCTGAAGGGACAGTATCGACCAACGGTACCAGCGAGTTGCCCATGCGCAACCAGTTTGCCGCCTGGAAGCAATACATGCTGTCGGGTAATCAGGGCTAGTCACAGGAGAATCAAAAATGATGTTGCTTGATCGTACTTTTGATGTATCGGTTGAACCGGTATCGAGTATTTCGCCATCGCTGGAGACCCTGCATGGCATTCAACAGTTTCTTTTTCACGAAGCGCGCCTGCTGGATGAACGCAAACTGGATGACTGGTTGAAACTATGGACGCCGGAAGGGCGTTACTGGGCCCCCCGCAAACAGGGTCAGGAGAACCCCTTTGACCACGTGTCACTGTTCTGGGAAGACGCCATGCTGCGCGAGGTTCGTGTGCGCCGTGTGAACCATGAGCGTAACTGGTCGCAGCAGCCTCATACCTACGGCAGTCGGCTCGTAGGTAATGTGATGGTTGATGGTGTTGATGCCGCTGGTCGTGTGATTGTGCGCTCCAGCCTGCAGCTGACGGAATATCGCACTGAGGCCCGTCAGCTCGGTGCGAGCGTGTTTCATAAACTGGTCGCCACCGAGTCCGGTGGCTGGTCCATTTACCTCAAGCGCGTCAATCTGACCAACTGCGAAGGCATCTTCGGCATGCTCGACATGCATATGTGATGTTATTTGCAATCTGAACAGTGATATCGGTTTACGGAGACATGCAGTGACTCAATTACCCTCGGTTCCATTACCCCTTGCTGGCAAGGTAGCCATCGTCACCGGCGCTTCCCAGGGTCTGGGGGCCGACATCGCCAAAGTACTGGCTGATGACGGTGCTTTTGTGGTGTTGGTGGGTCGCGGTGCCGAGGCGGGTAGTGCGGTGGCGTCCGCTATTGGCGAGCGCGCTGTTTTCTTCGAAACCGATGTCACGTCAGATGATGCGATTGATCGCTGCGTTGCTTTAACGCTGCAGCGGTTCGGCAAGATCGATATTTTGGTCAACAATGCGTGCAGCTATGCTGACCAGGGCTTGAGTTCCACGCGCGAACAGTGGTTCCAGACCTTGAACGTCAACCTCATTTCGGCAGCGATTTTCACCCAGAAGGTCGCAACGCACATGGGGCAGGGCGCTCTGGTCATCAATATGGGCAGTACCGGTGGCAAGTTTGGTGCAGCAGGGCGCGCGATTTACCCGGCATCCAAAGCGGCACTGCTGCAGATTACCCGCAATTTTGCGGTTGACCTGGCACCACGAGGTATTCGCGTACTGTCTGTGTCACCGGCCTGGACCTGGTCGCCCTCGACCGAGTCCATGAGTGGGGGTTCAATGGAAGTGGCTGATTCGGTAGGCTCACATTTCCATCCCTTGGGTCGGGTTGGGCGTGGCGAAGAAATCGGCCATGTCGTTGCTTTTCTGGCGACCGACAAGGCGTCGTGGATGACCGGTGCCGATGTGCCTGTGGATGGCGGTTTTTCAATGCTCGGCCCTGACCGAGGCATTTCTCCGCGTACCTGGTTTGCACAGCTGGCACCACAGCGATAATCATGGCTCGCCTTGACGCTATCTATGCTTTTTGCGGATAGTTTGAAACTTCTACGGCAATCGTTTCAAGTTGCGTTAGCAACACGCGGGCGGCTTCTTTCGAAGGCATGGCATCAGAGACTTTCAACGTGTCTGCCATGCCTTCAATCAGTTTGAGGGTTTGGTCTGCACCCACCAACTGGATGGTGCCCTTGATCTTGTGCAGTGCTGTCCGAATGGCTTCACTGTCGGCACGTTCAAAAGCCTCGGCAAGCGTACGGATGTATTGCGGCATTGAACGCACAAAAATGGTCTTTAATTCGCTGAAAAGATTGGGGTCTCCACCGGCGATGTAAAGCAGCGCCTCTCTGCGTGTCAGCAAATTATGCGTTGGTTTGGCAGACTCGTTGGCATCCGTTGTTTTCATTTGTGATACAGGCGTGTTTTGACAGCACAACAGGCACGCAGGTAGCCACGCAACTCGTCGAAGTTAATAGGTTTACTCATGAACAGCACGCCTGCCGGAAGACCTCCCCGTTGTTCAATCTCTTGCGCTGACACATTGCTGAGGACGGCAATATGCGAGAGCCGAAAGTTAGGTCGACTGGTCAGAGCTTTCAGGACTTCGTAGCCGTCGATGCCGTCCATCATGATGTCGAGCAACAGGATATCGGGTTGCCCGATGGCAACCTCGATCAGGGCATCGTAACCATTGCTGCAAAACTTGACCGTTATCGGTAAGCCCCAGTCGAAGATGCGTTTGCGGTAGAGCGCTTGCTGGACCAGATCATCTTCAAGAATCAACAATGACGATATCTCGGGTGATATCGCGGCAGGCCTTTCGTGCAGTACCGACGTGATGTTTTGACTGGATAAAAACTGTTCGACAGCACTGCCGGGGATGCGTCTGTGTCCGCCGCGGGTTTTCCAGGCCGTGAGTTCGCCGGTTTCGACCAGTTGCTGCACGGTTGATACCGACAGGCCAAGTTGATCGGCCACCTGGCGTGTTGTGTAGACCTTCTCGGAAGGGTTTGTCTCAAAGGCTATATTTAACATTTTTATTTTTATTGATTAAATTAATTTAGTGAATTTAAATCAATAGAAATAATTTGAAAAGTGCTAATTTGTTTTTTTAATCATTTTATCGATGACACGCTTATCTGCGTACCGCGTGCTGATCAGCGTGTCCGGCCATGCGGGATCAGGTCGGCGTAAAATCATCGCAGTCAACACAACAAGTTTGAGGTCACTATGTCGGTTCAGCAGTTGTTGAAGCAGGTACTGCAGTCAAGTCAGGAGCTCACCGGCTCTGCGGGTTCTCAACTGGGCAGCCTGGCCAAAAACAGTGGTTTGGGTGGTTTCGGTGGTGGTGCGATCGCCGGTGGTTTGCTTGGCGTATTGCTGGGTAATAAAACCTTGCGTAAAAAAGGTGGAAAAATCGCTACCTATGGCGCGGCGGCCGCATTGGGGGCTGTTGCACTGAAGGTTTATCAAGATTGGCAGAGCAACAAAACGGCGTCTTCTGCACCCGGTTCCGGTGCGATGGCCGGTGGGGCTATGGCCCCCGCCACACCGGCTCAGCAGCCGATGTCGTACACGCCTGCGGCCTTATCCTGGACTGACCCTGAAACAGAGCAGCATAGCCGCATTGTGTTGTCGGCCATGATCGCCGCAGCCAAATCCGACGGCCATATTGGTCCACAAGAGCGCCAGCTGATCGAGGCTGAAATTGCCCGGGTAGCCCCCACAGCAGCTGATCGTGCATGGTTTGAGGCCGAACTGCAAAAGCCGGCTGATCCGTCTGCCATTGCTTCGCTGGCTACAACGCCGGCTATGGCGGCAGAGGTTTATCTGGCCAGTGCACTGGTTATCGATGAGGAAAGCTTCATGGAACGGGCTTACCTTGATGAACTGGCGCGTCAACTTAACCTTGACGTCAATTTGAAAAACCAGCTTGAAGCACAACTAAAGGCTTTGTAATGGCGCGCTTGTTTACTGGTAACCTGGTCCTGCTGATTGTCTGCCAGGGGCTTTTCTTTACCAATAATGTCACCTTCATTGCCATTAATGGTCTGGTTGGCATGAGCCTCGCACCAGCCCCCTGGATGGCGACATTACCCATCATGGGGTATGTGGTGGGCGGTGCCTTGTCTACCGCGCCTGTGGCCTGGACACAAAGCCGCTTCGGGCGCAAGAAGTCTTTCCAGCTGGGGTTGCTGGTTGCGCTCGTTTCATCCTTGCTTTGTGCCTTGGCGGTTTATGCCGGCCAGTTCTGGTTGCTGGTTTTTTCGACCTTGCTGGCTGGTTATTACAGTGCCAATGGCCAGCTCTATCGTTTCGCCGCTGCCGAAATCGTTGATATCAGCGTGCGCGACAAAGCCATTTCCTGGGTCCTGGCCGGGGGGCTGATTGGGGCCATTATTGGCCCTAACCTTGCCCGTTATACCAAAGATGTTGCCACCTATCCTTTTATGGGGGCCT